>VERM01000087.1 GCA_018882645.1 Ferruginibacter sp. | reverse complement strand
TTGCTCCACTGCGCCGGGTCTGTAACCTGCGGTATTGTAGTCCCGTCTGTGTACTTACTCACCTCCAGATTCTTTGCCGTCCATACCTGGCTGCAAATGGCAACAATTGGATTCACATTGCCATCAATATCTACAACGCTATTGGATGAAGCAGCCGTTGTGAAACTCCATTCATTTCCATAAGCCGTGCCCGCACTGTTTGTAGCATAAGCCCTTACAAAGTATGTAGTGCCTGCACTCAAACCTTTAATGTTACTGACAAATGAACCGGAACCGCTACCGTCATTTGTTTTGGTTGATAATGCACTAATCGACTAATTGACCAATCGACTAATTGACCAATCGACTAATTGACTAATCGACTAATTGACCAATCGACTAATTGACTAATCGACCAATTGTAGTAAATTGCAACCACTATGATTTACAGAAGCAAAGCCCCACTTCGAATAGGTCTTGCCGGCGGTGGCACAGATGTCAGTCCCTACTGTGATCTCTATGGCGGCGCCATTCTGAATGCCACCATCTCACTTTATGCACACGCCAGCATTGAACCGCTCGACAACAATACCATCATTGTAGAGGCACTCGACAGAAAAGAAATAGAAACCCACAGCGTTGCAAATAAACTCCCAATCAATGGCACACTGAATCTGCTGAAAGGAGTTTATAATCGCATACAGAAAGAATATCCTTTCCAGACCAATGGCTTCAGGCTCTCCACGTTCGTTGACGCACCCGCAGGATCAGGCCTCGGCACCTCATCCACACTTGTCGTGGCCATACTCGGCGCATTCGTAGAAATGCTCAAGCTCCCTTTGGGAGATTATGATATCGCCCATCTTGCATATGAAATTGAACGAAACGACCTCTCCCTCGCAGGAGGCAGACAAGATCAGTATGCCGCCACCTTCGGTGGCGTAAACTTCATGGAATTTTACGAAAATGATAAAGTGATTGTCAACCCGCTCCGCATCAGATCCCAGTACATCAATGAGCTGGAAAACAATCTGGTGCTCTATTTCACGGATACCTCCAGAGAAAGTGCAGCCATCATCACCGAACAGGTGAAAAATGTACATGCAAAAAATGAGAAAAGCATCGAAGCAATGCATCATCTCAAAGATCAGGCACGAATGATGAAGGAAGCTTTGCTGAAAGGGAAACTCCCGGCCATAGGAGAAATACTGGATTACGGGTTTCAACAAAAAAGACAAATGGCTGCCAACATCAGCAATAGCAGAATTGAAGAAATATATGAGGCTGCCAAGGCGGCAGGAGCCTCCGGAGGTAAGATCAGCGGCGCGGGCGGAGGAGGGTTTATGATTTTTTATTGCCCCGGCAATTCATGCTATGCTGTTAAAGAAGCACTGCTCCAATTCGGCGGACAAATAAAAAATTATGCTTTTACCAATGAAGGACTGAGGAGCTGGACAGTCTAGTCGCAGCATTTTTTTATATTTGCCTTAATCAAATCATCACCATGACAGATCAAATCAAAAGCATCATCCAATCATCCATAGATGTAAAATCTGCAGTACTGCAAAATGAACAAATCATAAAAAATGTCGAAGAGGCTGTAAATAAAATCCTTGCCGCATTTCAAAACGGGAATAAAGTATTGTTCTGCGGCAATGGCGGAAGTGCCGCAGATGCTCAACATCTTGCAGCCGAATTCAGCGGCAGATTTTATACCGACAGAGAAGCCCTCCCCGCCGAAGCATTACATGTCAATACCTCCTACCTCACCGCAGTAGCCAATGATTACAGCTACGATGTGGTGTACTCCCGCCTCATTCAGGGCATCGGTAACAAAGGAGATGTACTGGTCGGACTCAGTACATCCGGCAACAGCGGCAATATTCTCAAAGCTTTTGAAACCGCAAGGAATAAAGGCATGATTACAATTGGGTTTACCGGAAGCACAGGCGGCAAAATGCTCCCTCTCAGCGATGTTTTGCTCAATGTGCCTTCCAACGATACTCCACGGATTCAGGAAAGCCATATTTTATTGGGACATATCATCTGTCAGTTGGTAGAAGAAAAATATTTTCATACCCGATAGAAAACTCCGCTTCAACAGTAAATCATTTGAATCAGTCTGATCATATCATCATGGGGCCCGAAGCTACCGAAACGTCAGGTTTGGAATGCATCATTCTTGCCGGCGGCCTGGGCACCAGACTGAAATCTGCAGTACCCGATCTCCCCAAATGCATGGCCCCTGTTGCAGGGAAACCTTTCCTGCATTACATTATTGAATATCTTTTAAAACAAAATGTCTCCCGTTTTATTTTTTCTCTGGGATACATGCATGAACACATTGAAAATTATATACTGAAAAATTATCCGCATATCCATTATGTGTTTTCAGTTGAAAAAGAACCATTAGGAACAGGAGGCGCTGTTCTATTGGCTTGCCAATATGCTCAACAAAAAAATGTGTTGGTCTTAAACGGCGATACGATGTTTCGTACAGACATACAAAAATTAATGAGCTATCACATTCAGCATGAAGCCGTATGCACACTTTCACTCAAACCCATGCAAAATTTCGATCGTTATGGTGTGGTGGAATTGAACAAAGAAGGATATATCAGCTCCTTCAGAGAGAAAAAGTTTTATGAACAAGGAAATATCAACGGTGGCGTATATGCGCTGAATGTTGAAAAATTCATCGGAATCCATTTCGCCGAAAAATTCTCATTCGAAATAGACTATCTTGAAAGATACCATGATTCTCAAAAAATGATGGGATTGATTCAAGACGAATATTTCATTGACATAGGCATTCCGGAAGATTTTGAAAGAGCCGGAAAAGAACTTTCGGAAAAACAGGCCGACTAAATTGAATCTATGCTCGATATCAAACAAATAGATAAAAAATGGACACTGTTTCTAGACAGAGACGGTGTCATCAATCATGAAAAACATAATGACTACATCCATACCTGGGATGAATTCGTTTTCTATGATGGAGTGAAAGAGGCTATTCGGATTTTTTCTGCTGTCTTCAACCGCATCATTATAGTCACCAATCAAAAAGGCGTAGGCAAAGGCCTTACCAAAATAGAAGACCTCCAAATCATTCACTCCAATATGATCAAAGAAATCGAAATTGCCGGAGGGAAAATCGATGCAGTTTTCTTCTGCAGCGACTTAAATGATGACAGCCCCGACAGAAAACCCAATCCCGGCATGGGCAAAAAAGCAATCGAACAGTTTCCTGATATCAATCCTCAAAAATCAATTATGATTGGCAATACGCTGAGCGATATGGGGTTTGGACGCAATCTTGGCACCTTCACTGTTTTTTTACCAACTACAAGACCCGATGTCGATACCTCCGACCCGCGAATTGATATGACAGCAAATTCACTCATTGATTTTGCTGAAAAATTATAGTGTTTATTTTTAGTTAAAAAACAACAACAAATCCGGACAGTCTTTTAATTTCAAAAGAAGTAAACTAAATTTATACTTCCTCCAATTAAATTCAATACTCAAAATGCGTACGCTGTTATTGATATTTTTGTCTTTTACATTTTACCATCAATCTTATTGCCAAAAGATTTCAAAGACCGACTATAATCAATTGCAGAAAAAAGAAGATTCACTAAGAAATGAATTCTATACCATCATCAATTCGCCTTCAACAACCGAAAGGCTCAAATCGGATTCGCTGTACACCAAAATAATGGTACGATCACTCCAAATTAAAAACTCATTTTATTTCCCCTTTGACTCAATCCCTTCAATGTACAAGCTTTATGCTCCCGACAGCAGTTTCAGAATCTACACCTGGCAAGTGGATATCAGTGATTTCAGCTATATCCAAAGAGGTGTCATTCAAATCAAAACTAAAGATGGCTCTTTGAAAATATTCCCCCTGTTAGACAGATCCGACAACATCAAAAATATCGAAGATACCGTCACAAGCAATCTCGCATGGATCGGAGCCGTATATAGCAAAATATTGCTTCATACATTTAAAAATAAAAATTATTACACCCTGATAGGCTATGATGCAAACAGTATAAAAAGCAAAAAGAAATATGTGGAAGTGCTGCACTTTGAAAACAATCAGCCCGTTTTCGGAGGTCCTTTTTTCATGATGAACAATACTGACAATAAAAACCCTTCAAGGTTTATCATGGAATATAAAAAAGAAACTTCAGCCACATTATCTTACGATGAAGAATATGAAATGATCCTGATTGAGCATCTGATTTCTGAAAACAATGAGCCTCAAAAAAAATGGACTCTGGTTGGAGATGGAGATTATGATGGCTTGAAATGGGAATCCGGGAAATGGGTATTTAAAGAAAAGATATTCAATCAATCCAGCCCCGATGGCGAACCTCCCGTGCCCGTTCCGCTGAATAAAAATTTTTAGCAATAAATTTAATCCAGTTTTAACACGGCCAGAAAAGCTTCCTGTGGCACTTCTACATTGCCAATCTGCCTCATCCGCTTTTTACCTTCTTTCTGTTTTTCCAAAAGCTTACGCTTTCTGCTGATGTCACCGCCATAGCATTTCGCTGTAACATCCTTACGCATGGCACTGATATTTTCTCTGGCTATGACCTTGGCACCAATGGCAGCCTGTATGGCAATCTGAAATTGCTGACGCGTGAGCAACTCTTTTAGTTTCTCACAAAGTTTTCTCCCAAATTCCTGGGCACGACTGCGGTGTATCAATGCACTTAGCGCATCCACCTTCTCCCCGTTCAGCAATATGTCCATCCTCACTATATCACTTTCCCTGAATCCGATAGGATGATAGTCAAATGAAGCATAACCCCTGGTCTGAGATTTGAGTTTGTCATAAAAATCAAACACAATCTCCGTCAGCGGCATTTCAAAAGTCAGCTCAACCCTCGTCGGACTCAAATATCCCTGATGAATGAGCATGCCTCTCTTACTGATACAAAGCGTCATGATGTTGCCAATATATTCGGGCTTGGTGATGATCTGCGCTTTGATAAAAGGCTCCTCAATTCTTTCTGTTCGCGTAGGATCCGGCAAGGTCGCAGGATTGTGCACATCAATCTTTTCTCCTTTATTGGTATAGGCAATGAAACTTACGTTGGGTACAGTAGTGATTACAGTCTGGTTGAACTCTCTTTCCAAACGCTCCTGTATGATCTCCATATGCAGTAATCCAAGGAAACCGCAACGAAATCCAAAACCCAGCGCCTGCGAAGTCTCCAGCTCAAATGTCAATGAGGCATCATTCAACTGCAGTTTTTCCATACAATCGCGCAGTTCTTCAAACTCATCCGTATTTACCGGAAAAATACCCGCAAAAACCATAGGCTTCACCTCTTCAAAGCCATCAATTCTCTTTTCCGTTGGATTTGCAACGGTTGTGAGGGTATCTCCCACTTTAACCTCTTTGGCATTTTTAATCCCTGTAATGATATAACCCACATCCCCGCAATGCACCTCATCTTTCTTTTCCATACCCAATTTCAATATGCCCACTTCATCGGCCTCATATTCTTTATCGGTACTGAAAAATTTAACCTTATCTCCTTTTTTGATACTGCCGTTAAATATTCTGTAATACACAATAATTCCTCTGAAGCTATTGAAAACACTGTCGAAAATCAAAGCCTGAAGCGGAGCAGACTCCTCCCCTGTCGGAGCAGGTATTCTTTCCACTATGGCCTTTAAAATTTCTTCAATGCCTATCCCCGTTCTTCCACTCGCTAGCAAAATTTCTTCTTCTTTGCAACCAATCAATTCAATGATCTGATCCTTCACCTCCGGAATCATGGCTCCATCCATATCAATCTTGTTGATGACCGGAATGATCTCAAGATCATTGTCTATCGCTAAATATAAATTACTGATGGTCTGCGCCTGAATGCCTTGTGTGGCATCTACCAGAAGCAATGCACCTTCACAGGCCGCTAAAGCACGACTCACCTCATAGCTGAAATCCACATGCCCTGGCGTATCTATTAGATTTAAGGTATAGGTTCCATCAGGCTTTGCCTTAGGAGCCCCCTCTCCTTTGTATGGATAATTGATTTGTATGGCATGACTTTTAATGGTTATACCTTTCTCTCTTTCCAAATCCATATCATCCAGCACCTGCGCCTGCATATCGCGCTCACTAATGGTATTGGTAGTCTGCAAAAGCCTGTCAGCCAAAGTGCTTTTACCATGATCGATATGTGCTATGATGCAAAAATTACGTATGTTCTTCATTTGCTTTCTCCGCGATTTTAGATTGCAAAATTAGTCCATTTTTGGCTTATTTAAGGGTTTAAATTATTGAAACAATAAGCATGAAGTGAACGGTTGCTGCTGCTTTTATATACTCATGAAATCAGGATTGACCTGCTTTGTCGTAATGATAAAACAAACTGCCTCGAAAAAGGATAGAAAGAAAAGCCAACTGACCCAATGGCGCGATATCCATTATCAACCAACTGAACAAATGAAAGATTAAAAGTGAGATGCCTATCCATTTGTCATATTTTCGGGTAAAAAATCCGGCAAATGCAAACAATTCCACAAGCATGGAGCAAATGAACAGCGTATATG
>VERM01000437.1 GCA_018882645.1 Ferruginibacter sp. | reverse complement strand
TTTTAATACAGAAGAGAATAAAGAAGATGAGAGAGAGGCAATTGGAATAATTATTGCTGCAGACAAAAATGACACTACTGTAAATTATGCAACCGGCGGATTGTCTAATAAAATTTTTGTTTCCAGATATCAATTATATCTTCCCGATCAAAAAATCCTGGAAGAAAAGATCAAAGAATTGATTCAATCAGGTTGAGTAGTTGATTTAAATGTTGTGCTGCGCGGCGAGACGATGTGATGATGTGATGATAAATTTGGAGATTTGAAGATTTGAAAATTTTTGCTTCAACTTCTTCAACTCTTGTTTGGTGTTTTGGGATCAGTGTTACGCCACATAAGTCTCATACAATACAGACTTAACCTGATCTATTTCTTTAACAGAAAGTTGATCAAGGATTTTAACAATCCGCCTTCTGTCTACTGTACGAATTTGATCAATTACTACCCAGCCTTTTTTGCCACCATGTTTAACGGCGACTCTGGTTGGATAGCTTTTAGTTGAAGATGTCATAGGAGCTATGACAATAGTCTGCAGATATTTATTCATTTCATTGGGAGAAATAATCACACAAGGGCAGGTCTTACTTATTTCACTGCCAATAGTCGGATCTAAATTAACCAGTACAATCTGATATTGAATCAACTCCATTCTTCTAAATTTTCATCTCCAAAAACATCAGGGACGATTAACTTATCATCACCGTTATCATGCATTTTTTTAAACGCCTTCTCCCATCCTTTTCTGGCTTCGGACTTTGGTTTCAAAATAAGATATCCTTTTTCCAAAATCAACTCGACTGTATCCTGGATATTATACTTTTCCAGTACAGCCTTAGGCAATCTGATTCCTTTAGAATTTCCAATCGAAATAAGCGAAACATTCATCTGTTCTTTTTTGTAATTACAAAGTTATTACATCTAATCCGAAAATCCAAAAACCTAAGCGCTAATTGACGATGTTTACTTCAACTTCTTCAACAATGTTCAACGGCCTTTTTGTTTCATATTTTCTCGTTTATCTCCGCTGGTAAAAACACAAAGTGACGGGTAAAAAACGTTGTTCATTCGATCTTTTTCACACATTTGAAATGATCTGATGCATTATGTTTGAGAATTGAATCAGAATTGAAAATAGAATATAAAATTCATGATTAACTTGACCATTATACAAAGCAGGATTTATCATGTGAGAGACCACAGAGTAATGCTGCATGCTGATCTCGCTGTTTTATACCAAATCGAAACTAAACGATTAAAGGAGTCAGTAAGGAGAAATAAAAAGAGATTCCCTGCTGATTTCATGTTTGAGCTTACTAAAGATGAATTTGAATCCATTTCAAACGGAAAGAATTTGAGGACGCAAAATGCGAACTCAAATCGAGGTGGCACTCGTTATATGCCCTTTGCGTTCATAGAACATGAAGATATCATATTGACATCAGTACTAAATTCAGACAAAAATGCAATTGCCAAAATATCCATTGGCTTCAAGTGATAAATTTCTGACTTTTGAATTTATCAGTGACGGGCACAGAGGGCT
>VERM01000086.1 GCA_018882645.1 Ferruginibacter sp. | reverse complement strand
AATGAAATCAGGCCGATAATCCGCGAAGCCATTTTATTAATAGAAAATAATTATTAATGAGCAAACTTGACAATGCTATGCTTGAGTTTTTGATGCCCACCATAGAAAAAATGGTGGAGGAAAAAATTCGAGCATTTATGGAAAGCAATGAAACTGAACCAATCTTCACCATCAATGATGAACTTCCGATAACTACTGAAATTTTAGCGGAGCGTATGGGGCTTTCTAAAAGTTTTCTCTACCAGGAGGTTCGTAATGGAAATATACCATACCATAAAAGATGTAAGCGGCTATATTTTATCCCGTCTGAGATAAAAGATTGGATAACCGGAAAATGGAAGCGTCCACCCAGATAAGATATCCAATAATGGAAAATATTTCACATTATCGTATTTATAGTGGAAAATATTTATTATTTTAGGGCTAAATTAGCCTTATAATGGAAAAAAATATGCCACTTCACCTGCAAGAAGTTCTTTTCAGTTCGCAAGACCCGAAAATTTCTAGTCAGCTGTCTAAGCTTATTAAAAATGGTTTAATCAGAAAAATTGCGCCAAGGATATACTCATCCAATTTTACAGAACCTATTGAAGCAATTATTAGGCGGAATATCTTCCAGATTTTAGGGAATCTATATCCGGGAACAATTTTAAGTCACCGTTCAGCTTTTGAATTTCAGCCTACAAAAACAGGACAACTATTCCTAACGACCAGCTACACCAAGAAAGTGAAACTCCCCGGTATAACACTTCAATTTTTAGAGGGTGTTTCACCAATAGAAGGTGATAATAAATTCGCTGGTGAATTATACGTTTCACAAAAAGCACGTGCTTTCCTGGAGAATTTACAACTGTCAAAGAAGATAGGGAGTGAATCAAAATGTCTGAGTTTGCCTGAAATAGAAGAAAAGCTTGAACAAATTATCCGAGTAAATGGAGAAGATGAAATAAATAAACTTAGAGACCATGCGAGTATAATTTCCTTACGGTTGAATATGAATAAAGAGTTTGAGAAATTAAACCGTTTGATTAGCGCATTGTTGACTACCAAGACTTCAAAAATTCTGACATCTCCATTAGCCCAGGCAAGAGCCTTTGGGGCTCCTTATGATCCTGCCCGGATAACATTGTTTGAAACATTGTTTCGAGAATTAAAGACTTCTGAATTTCCGTATCGGAAAGAAAAAAATATAACCCCAACATCCTTTAGGAATTTTGCCTTTTTTGAAAGTTACTTTTCAAATTATATTGAAGGAACAGTCTTTGAAATTGACGAGGCGAAAAAAATCATCCAAACAAACAAACCTCTACCTGCCAGAAATGATGATAGCCACGATGTATTAGGCACTTATCAAATTGTTTCAAACCTAAAAGAAATGCAGATCACCCCGGAAACAGCAGAAGAGTTTCTAAAAATTATTTCCATTAGACATTCTGTTTTATTAAGCTCAAGAATAGATAAAACCCCGGGATTATTCAAAGACAAAAATAATTTTGCCGGAACTACTGCATTTGTAGATTTTAATTTGGTTAAAGGTACATTAGAGAAGAGCTTTGATTTCTATACCGCATTGGAGCATCCATTTGCACGAGCTGCCTACATAATGTTTGTGATGAGTGAAGTGCATCCATTTCTGGACGGCAATGGAAGAATGGCCCGAGTGATGATGAATGCCGAACTGGTAAAAGCCGGTCAGTCTAAGATTATTATTCCGACAGTATTCAGAGAGGATTATATGGGCGCCCTGAAGAAATTTACAAAGCAGGGCAAGTGTGATACCTATATTAAAATGCTTCAAAGAGCTCATGAGTTCAGTGCGAATGTCTATCATGAGAAGATGGACGAAATGCAGGAATATTTAACGCAGTGTAATGCATTTATTGAAGATTCGGATGTGATATTGAAAATTGTTTCAAGAGATAAATAGAGTTCGAAATATATTCATTCAAATCCCTCAATTGGGATACTTAGTTTTTATTGAAAAAAAAATTTAGCCGGGAGACATTTGCCCTTCAAACCATCTCAAATAGTGTTTGGTTTGTGATACCAGATGTCGGAAGTACTATCAATTCAAACTCGTCATATACAACCACCTATCCAGCAAATATTCACTGGCCGCTTTTACATCCCTGGTAGCAATCGGCCATTCTTCTTCGTAATCTAATTTATTGATTAGTTGGTATCTTTTATAAGCGGCGGTTTCTATGGTTTCATCAGTTATATTGGTTGCGACTTCCAGATCCAGCATGTTTAAATAATAACGAAAAGCGGTGACATTCAAACTCCTCCCGTTAGACAGGTATTTAATTTTCATTTCGTGTTCGGGCAAATCAAGTTCCCTTTGAGCATCAATCTCCGGTCCTTCCTTACTTTTGTCTGCAAGAAATTTAATGAACATCCATATGAGAAACCCGTAAGGGAAATAATTGTGATCCATGAATTATAAAAATTAATTGGGGCTTATAAATCTAAACGCCTGCCACCTGGGATTGTCATCCAGATTTTCACTGTATCCATTATGAAGTGAACAGACAATAAGATACTTTTTGTCATCAAACAGTAGCTTAAATTCGCCGAACTGATATTTTTTAGATTTAGGAAAAAAGCCCTGGTGCATCACGTTGTCGGCGCCTAAAAGCTCATAAAAAAAACCGCCGAATAGAAAAGGGCCTATGAGAGAATCTGTCAACAATTTCTCACATGATTTGAAATGAGGAAATTCGGAAAGATCATTATAGTTGTCTCCGTATTCCGGATTGTCAAATTTTGTACTTCTGTCTATTTGATTAATTACACTGTCATTAGACTCAAAACACCTTGCCAACAGAATACTGCTGTCTGATGCATTATAAAATATAAAACACTCCTTGTCTTTATCGTCTATTACCGATTTGAAATTAGCAGGTATAGAAACGCCTAGATTATATTTTGCCATGACCTGACGTTGTTCCTGAGACAGGCTATCTGTCAATTGAATATTTTTATCAGGCAGTCTGTCTATATAACTGAGAAAATATGTTTTAGGATCTGTTTGTTCTTTTTTGGAGCAACTGACCATGATTACAGTAAACAAAATAAACATTATGACATTCTTCATTCGAAAAGATTTTATAAAAATTATTATAGAAGATTTCAGCTGATTAAATTCCAAATTCATTATAACTGATACATCGTGTATTTATATCTACATACAGATCAGCATTGAAAAATGGATAATCGCTGCCGGATTCATTGATGCGAGCAGCAGTATAATTTTTTCGATATTCTTCTCCATATTTCCTCCAGTATTCTGTATATCTTATTTTATTGTCCTTGCTAAATGAAGTTGATGTTTCAAAATTTAGTGTTGTTAAGTATTCTATCACCTTTTCAAAATCAGATTCGGATAATGAAACTGTAACATTCATTGGCCTGTCGGGATGGTAATTACGAGATGATTGCTCAACAATACTATAATTATTTCCGAAATCCAATCCCAAAAACCTTTTAAGTTCATTTGCTGAATCAACGGGGTCTGAAGGTGCTGCTGCTCTTGAAAAGGCAAAAAGAAAGCCAATCAATATGAGGACAATCAATAAAATAAAAACAACTATGGATACTATTAATGTCATGTGATGATTTATTTTATAAACACTTCCCTGCAAGAACCAGCTCTGCGTTTTTTGACAAATACCCAGTCTCAGATGATTGCCGGTTCTGTTCCCTTTCAATTTTAGCAGTCTTCACGCTTTTTATTTTTTCAATGCATTGCAGAATAAATCGGGTAACCTTATCATTACTATATGCGCTGGTTATTTTAATAGCGATATCGGCGGCCTCATGATAGTTTTGCATAAAATAAAGCGATGCCGCCAGTCCGAGATGCACCTCGTACGAATCGTTTCTGCTTGTCAGCATATCGCGGTACATATAACTTGCCTGTTCAAATTCATCCTGGTGGAAAAGTTCATGTGCTTTTTGCAATTTCTTATAAAAGCCCGCATCCGTTTTATACTCCGGACGGAGCGGCACCCAGTTGGATATTTCCTTGTCTGTTGCCGGGTTATTGTTAAGCATATAACGGCTGCTGATAGATTCAACGAGCCTTTGGTTTGCTTTTACAAGACAATAGCCGACTTTACGGCAATCCTCACATAAGAAGGGATCTTCTTCAAATTTTTTTTGCATGGTTAATGTTTTAATTTTTATTATTTATATCTGAAGGGGTGATTGATTTTTTTTTGGCGACTCTATAACACCCATCAACTCTTCAGGATATATTCGATTGCGAAGCGTTTTTAAACCGCTGTAACGATATAATACAGCCGGAATTAGAAGCAAAAAACCAGCAACCCTTCTTAGCGGTTTGTATTTAATATGTTTTGTTTTTATTTTTAGTAAGTCGAGCGTTTTAATATGACTGGTTTCAACCTGACTGCAGTCAAATCTTCCGCACACATAAGAGTTGTTGAGAAGATGATTTTTAATTTCATCAAGAGACATTTTTGTAAAATCAACAACCGTTAATTTACAGGTATCACAATATCTGCCAATACCAGTTGGCGACATTTGATTCCAATTCTGGTTGCATGGTTCCGGAATGTTGATTTTTTGACTCATAATTTTATAATCCTTTAAGTGTACTGAATACTGCAAGTCAGCCAATATCAATCTTAACCCTGGTTAGACAATCCGTCCTTTTTTTCTGTACTACACATAAAAAAAATACACACTCCTGCATATCCAATATGTTGCCGTCCTCATCTTGTTCAAAAACCAAATCAAGGTGTTTATTTGAATTATTCCCAATAAATGCAAATCCATTGCATTTATAATTGCACAGCGAAGAATCACAACGGCCGGATATTTTATTTAAATAAGTATCTCCCAACTTCCTGAATTCATCGATTGCTAAACCCAACCGATGAATGAATTCGGTTTTAGAAACTCTCTGGTAAGTACGTTTTTCATCCAGCAAATTGCTAATCATTTCTATGTCCATGTTTTGCAGATAATAGACAAACGATTCGACCTGGGTGATTGGTTTATTTTGAGAATTCATTTGGGTAATTTAATTCAAATGTTTTAAAATATCCGGCTGTTCGAGAAATAATTTGTGGCTATTTTAATTCTACCCGATTGATGGTGCCATTTCACTTTCCTACGAAGCAATGTAACGCCGCTTGTTAATTGCCGTGCTAATCATTCGATTAATCTATAAAGCAAAAAGAAAATTTCATTATCCAATTTGTTATTAACTTTTTTTATTTTCTCCAGTAGCTTTAATTCAGTCAAAGTCATATTTAGCTCTACTTCATATTTTGTGATAAGATTTTCCAATATGGCCTCGTCTTCTATATCTGGTTTTGAAGTGAGTGGGATTGATATATGCTCATTAATTCTTTCAAGAATGGCCAATGCCCACATTTTGAAATCCTCTTTTGATTTGGTATTTTCAAATTGTGGAATTGGATAACATTGAAAAATGTTATCCCAAAGAATTTTTTTGCCCACAGATACAATTGGTAATGAGTAGGTAGCAGCAAGAGTGGCAGCAGCAAAAGCAGCAGCATTAGCAGCGGCATGAGCGGCGGCATGAGCGGCAGCTCCAGGATAATTGCCAGTTAGTAAATTTGAATTTACTCTGTTTTTTGAAATGATCAACAAGTCATTGTCCGTATTTGGATGCAGCCATTTTTTAAAGAACTCATCTTCTGTCATTGTCGGTAAGTTGTCATCCTCATTAGGATCATGATAATACACATCTTTCCATCCTTGAGGTCCTATAGTCCAACTTAATTCCTCGCCAGGATCCATATAATTTACCAGAACAATATTATGTGGTTGAGTTCCCCACCAAACTGTAGGTATTATTACTGCGGCCCTATCCCATAGAATTCTTTCAGGTGCGCTTTTATAATTGTCAGACCAATTAAGCAAACTGATTAGCTCATTGTTTTCACAATTCTGAATTTGTAGATCAGCTATCACTTTTATTTCAACCTCCGATTTTCCTGTCAACCTACTAATGTCTTGAATACTGCTTTTATGCAACTCTCTCGGATTTTTAGAAATAAATGTCACATGCAAACCCGACTTTACTGCCGCTAAACATATTCCCCATGGTAAAGTATAATTAATTTCCCCAATTGATTCACAAAGGCTATGCAGTTCCCTTTGCGACTTGTTGATTCCATAGTATGCTAACGCCATCTGCAAACAAACAGGCGCACAACTACAGTCGTTCAGATTTTCTTTTCTATAGTGCGGAATATTCATTTAGTATCGTGATTAACGGTTCTAGTATCTATATTGATTTGGTAAGATTTA
Source organism: Ferruginibacter sp. (assembly GCA_018882645.1). GTDB lineage: Bacteria > Bacteroidota > Bacteroidia > Chitinophagales > Chitinophagaceae > Ferruginibacter. The sequence goes on along the minus strand of VERM01000086.1, from coordinate 295 downwards.
GAGTTGGTTTTATTGGTCAATCTACTAAATAATCCCATTCTGTGTTAAATTAATTCATTACAATATTTAATAGCAATTAAGCATTGTTCATTAGTAAACATACCAAAATGAGTTAAATTCATTTGTAAATTCATTTTTTTCGATAGCCACTTATAGGCTTCTTTTTGGTTTTTAAAATGAGTTTTATTTTTCCATAACGGATCAAACGTATTGTGTCCTTGGTTTTTCAATTTTCTTAGTTCGTGATCAGCCAACCTGCCAAGAGAAGTAATGTTGTCAGAATAGGTCCCTACAT
>VERM01000085.1 GCA_018882645.1 Ferruginibacter sp. | reverse complement strand
GTGTAATGCTGCCATAAAAATTCATATTGATCCCGACAATTCGGGAAACCTTGAAAAAAGATTGGATGCTTGCAGGGCAAACCAAATGTAATGACAAAGCAAAATTAAGGTATTATTTGACGCTGCAGACACCTAAAACACTACACTCGTCAGCCTTCCTTGTGGCGGGAAATTTGTGGTACTTCCTCCCAATATATTACCTGCACCAAGCACAAGCGCAGATGAAGCAAATTTACCATTATGATAAGAGTGCACATAATCTAGCCGGAATAGCCTGAATATATTTTCGATGCCAATGAATGCTTCAGCAAAATGCCGGTTCCTGTTGATAAAAAAAGCGTTGGAACCAATCACCAGATTCCATTTGAGCTGTTTGAAGATCGGAATTTTATTGGTCAGCAGTCCGTTAAAATGATGTTCCACATGAGCGAGTGCATAAAATTTTTCCGTAGTGGAGTTGCTATACGAGTTGGTGAGCTGAAAACTATTGACATACTCACTTGCGGAGGTTAGCGGATTGGCATTGAAGTGCTGATAATCCTGAATTAAAACCTTTTTATTGTTTAAAAAACCGCCTATATTTATTTTGTATTTTAATGTTCCTGCAAGCTTGAGATTTTCATCGTCACGTATACCGAACACCCACTTATCGAAATTCACATCGCTACCCAGTATGCCTTCAAATCCCTTTGAATAAGACAAACTGAATGTCGGGTAGTCCGATGTCAATGCAATTTTATTATCGGGGAATTGGATGTATTTCTGACCAGGCTTATAGGACAATTCAACCTTAGCCATAGCAGCCTGATGTTTGAAAATATCTGCGATTGAAACCCGCTCCACAGGATAATTTTCGGTAATCCTTGAACGGTTTTTTTGAAAAAGAGTATAATTGTTTGTATTAAAAATTGGGGAGCGATCTTCATACAATACATGAGCTTTAATGCTCAAGCCATTTTCGTATTTACCGGAATACCCTAAATCCAAAAAATAATTTTCATAGGTTTTCATGGCATTCAATCCTCTTTGTAATGTACTTATCATATTTACCAGAGGCGTTATGGGGATATCTTTGTTGTATTGAGATATTCTTTTTCCGCCGGAAACAGACCATGTAGATCTTTCATACGCATCTCCATAACCCGGCTCTCGCCTGCGATACACAATATCGACCCAACTGTTGAGATGTGTATTACCAAAACCATACCTGAATGTAGGACTAATGATTAATCTGGAATTTGATTTTTCAAATTTCTTGTCAAAATATCCTGACATCTGCATTAAAACACCTTCAGCCGTATTGAAAGAAAAACATGCAATCAGCGGATCGAACCCCCATTTGAATCTGTTGGCATTGCTGTAGTGCGTTCTGTTGACGCCTGTAAAAAATAAATCCGAAGGTTTGAGAGCGCCTTGCCGTTTTTTCAGTGAATCAATGTTATTCTTCCAGTAATCAGGAGCCTGCGTCAGCTCAAACAGACTGTCTTTAACCCTGTAATCACTCATCTCCTCATCATCCAGCGGAACAGGTCTTTTTTCTTCCCAGTATTTTTTTGATTTTTTATCTACGGCAGTATCATACCGAATGACGACATTGCCAAAGGTATTTTTGTGAAATACGGGATTGATTGCATAATCAGAATACACAGAAAGAAAATTACCTCCTACATCAAATTTCATAAAATTGAAATTGAAATGTATCAATTGATTTTTCACTAACCAAACCTCTTTGCTTGCAGGAACGTGGAGTTGTGAAATATGCAAGGAATCCAGTATTTCCAACTGAGATTTTTTTGTCAGTAAAAGATTGAAACTTTGAATTCGCCAGTCATCCTCAATAATATTGATGGTTCCGGAGAACAGGGGCTCATATGCTCTTTTGGGGATCACCTGTATCGAATTGACAAGCTTCCCGTCTTCCAAAAAGCTGCCTTTAAATTTGAAGCGATAAAAATTCATCGCTCGGTCTGCAATTGGAGAAACAAATCCACGGGGATTGAGTTGTTCCGTAAATATTTTGACATTGTTATCATATAAACTGATAAATGTAGGAAATGTAAAACCAAATCGGTTGCTGCCACTAACCCTGCTGCTCATTACCTCCAACTTAAATTTATCCGGCTGTTCAGAAAATACTTTTGAAAAGGATTCAGAAAGATACGCGATGCCTTTCCCTGAGGAGTCTAGCCCGAGTACTTTTATGTCTTCTGTGGTAATTTTTTGTCCGAATAATTGTTTTGGCAAGTTGTTGATTCTGATAATATCTTTCCCATAATAATCGCAGCTGAAGCTTTTTACCTCTTTTTTATAATCATCTCTTTTCCTAATGGCATTTCGAATGATTTCATAGGCAGGATCCTCTCCTTTTTTAATCACTACTTCTTTCATCATCAACTGCTGCTCTTTTAAAATTAAATCAATTTTGGTATCTGCGGAAATATCGAGCTCCTTCTCAAACGATTCATAGCCGACATGCTGACAAACAATTACATTATTTCCGCTTGTAAGGGTCAGTGCATATTCGGCGTTCCCATTAGCACTTACACCCCTGGATGTGCCTTTTACAATTACAGATGCATAAGGAACAACCTCACCTTTTTCATTGCGTATGACACCATATATTTTTTGTGCCAATACATTCATTGAAAAAAGAGAAGAACAGCAAACAACAAAACATAAAAACACACAACGGAAAACGAAAGATTTTTTCGGAAACATGAATAACAGATTAGAAACTTCAATTAGTGTAATGTAAAATAACGTAAATTAAAGAAATGAAGCAACACGATTTATCAATATTTTGATATCAGACTACCATATTTTAAATCAAATAAATAAATTGACATACATTTGAAATATGGAAAATGTCTTGAGTGAACATACCAGAAATATTCTGGGCCTTCAATTGCCTACTGATCCAAGATGGGTGAATATGGCTGAGATACAACTGGAGGAAATACTGACCGATCATGCATATTGTGAACAGAAAGCTGCGACAACCTGCATAACACTCATTCAAAAAAATCCTGAAAAAGAAATGCTGGTTGAAGAGCTCAGTCCTATTGTCACAGAAGAATGGGGCCATTTCAGGATGGTTCTGGCTGAATTAAAAAAACGCAATCTCCAACTGGGCAAGCAAAGAAAAGATGTATATGTAAACAAATTGATTGAGTTTCAAAAAAAAGGCGGCAGTCCGCAGGAAAGATTTTTAGACCAAATGCTCACCATGGCTCTGATTGAAGCAAGAAGCTGCGAACGCTTCAAACGACTCAGCGAAGGACTCGATGACGAATACATGCGAAAATTCTACAGGAAATTCATGGAAAGTGAGGCCGGCCATTACACATTGTTCATCACTTTAGCTGAACATTATATAGACAAAAAAACGGTCAGAAAAAGATGGAGCGAATGGCTGGAGTATGAAAAAGAAATCATGAATAGTGCTGAGGTGAGGGGTGACAGAATTCATTAAGCCCCGAAATATTCTATTTCATCCTTAAGATCAATGTAGTCATATTTTTTTTGAAGAGCCTGCACCTTTTGTAAATTCGATTCCATAAAAAGCTTATGTTGCATAGACCCAGGATTAAATGGCTTATGATTTCTCGCTGCGTTGATGAGTGATATCTCTTTCATCAGAAGATATGCATCACTATCTATACAAGATGCCATAAACTTTTCCCATACATAGTTCGTTGCAGCATAATTGGGATGCACCATATCTTCAGCAAAAAAACGATAATCTCTCAAATCATCTATGATTAATTCATACGAAGGGAAATAATATGCACCGGGGATTTCACTCACCAACTGATGGACTGCTGAAATCAAATTGGCCTTGCTTCTGTTATTCTCCACAAATCCATCTCTGAGATGCCGGACAGGGCTAATGGTAAAATTAAATTTAATTCCCGGATTGAAATTCCTAACCTTATATATGGAATCCGCTAATACCTCTGCAACTTCTTTCGCACTCAATAATCTTTTGAAAAATTTATCCGTTGGCACCTTATGGCAGTTGGCAACAACTTTATTGTTATCTGCCAGTTCGTAAACAAAAGAAGAGCCCAATGTCACTATCAACCAGTTTGCCGATTTCAGAAACCGATGCGCTTCAATTTGTGAAGTATTGATTTTTTTCAGACACTCTTCACTGCTCAAGGCTGAAAACCGGGTATGATGATCCCAACTACCCCATAATTCATTCTGCAGAAAAAGATCCTCTTCTTTGTATTGCTTGTCTGAAACATAACTACTGAGTGCATTGGCTATGCTTACGGGATTGAATAATATTCCATTAGGGTTTTCTAAAGTACGAAACTTAGAGGCAGATAATTTTGAGCCGATTTGCTCTGTAAAACAGGATCCAATAAGGAACAATCTGTCCTGATGCCGGATTTTTATTTCGAAAGGCTTGGGTGTATATTCGAGGCGAAAGTTCATTCATCAAATTAAACAACTAAATAAAAATTTCAGCGGCCAGTTTCATTGATTCATTCAATGCTTCTTCATTGATTTCATTCAACAGATTCAATGATTTAAAATAAGGCAACATTAGTTCTGTATTCATATTGCCGACCAGATCATTACCGGCCATTGGGCAACCTCCTATACCTTTCAAAGCGCCGTCGAATCTTTTACAGCCTGCCTTCAAAGCCGCGTATGCTTTATCTTTCCAGTTGACTGCAGTTGAGTGCAAATGAACGCCTATTTCAATATCAGTCAATGCGCCTATCAGATGTCCGGTAATTTTTTCAACCTGCTCCGGCATAGCCACACCCACGGTATCGGCAAGTGAGATGATTCTGATACCCAAACCCACCAGCTTATCCGCCCATTGAAAAACAATCTCTTCATTGTATTCATCACCATACGGATTGCCAAAACCCATGGAAATATATACTACCAGCGACTTATTATTTTTCACACAGAGATTTTGTATTTCATTTACTTTGACAAATGCATCTGCGATGGATGAATTGGCATTTCGTTGCTGAAAAGTTTCAGAAACGGAAAAGGGGAAACCCAGATAATCAATGGCTTCATACTGAACAGCATCTTCTGCACCTCTTGTATTGGCGATAATTGCAAGTAATTTTGAAGAGGACTCTTCTTTATCAATAGATTTTAAAACCTCTTTGGTATCCGCCATTTGCGGTATTGCTTTTGGAGAAACGAAACTTCCGAAATCGATGGTATCAAAACCGACTTTTAGTAAAGACTTTAAATATGCTATTTTCTTTTCCGTTGGGATAAAATGCGGCCAACCCTGCATGGCATCTCGAGGACATTCAATGATTTTTACTTTATCTGTACTCATTTATCAAACGTTTATTCACTCAGGATAATTTTCTCTGGCGCGAAACCTCATAAAGGATTACTCCGGTGGCAACTGAAACATTCAACGACTCAAAATTACCGGGCATTGGAATTTTAAACTGTTCATCACAGATTTTCATCAGAGCAGGATAAATGCCCTTTTCTTCACCGCCCATAATTATGGCACAAGGTTCTGTAAGGTCTATACTTCCAATTTCTTTGGCTGCAGTCATCTCGCTGGCATAAACTTTTATTCCATTCAGGTGAAGATCATCAACCGCTTTCATTAGACTACTTACTCTGCATACAGCGATTTTTTCCAAAGCGCCTGCAGAAGTCAGTATTGCATCTTCATTGAGCGAGCCCACCCCTCTGTCGGGAATGATGATGGCATGTATGCCAAAACAAAATGCCGACCTTGCAATGGCTCCGATATTTCTAATGTCCGTCACTCCATCTAAAATAACAAACAAAGGCACCTCTCCTTTTTCCACTACAAATGAAATGATTTGTTGCAGGTCCTGGTATTGTATTTTAGAAATCTGAGCGACACAACCTTCGTGATTGCTTACATTGAAGTTGTTGAGTTTTTCAACAGGTACCTTATTGATCGGCACCAGCTCTCTTGCGGCGAGTGCCTTTATTTCGTCAATAACCGGCCCATGTACATTAGATTGGAGATAAATCCTGTCGAGCTGCTTTCTCGTCTTCAACGCATCGATAACAGCCTGTCTTCCTACAATTAATGTATTTTTTTTTGGACGGTGGTGCTGGTGTCTGAAATTTTTCACGAATTAAAATTAAACTTTAATCTTTCAATTAAAAAAGTCAATATTATTGATATCCAATCCCTTCGAAGCAGTTCAATGTTTAGATGGTTTAGACGTTTAGAGGTTTAGGAGTTAGATATACTGAAATGCAAATCAGCCCTGAAGGGGGCTGATTTGCAATAACGAAAGGGGTTGTTATTTCAGACCAAAAGCTTTTTTTACTTCTTTTACTGCATCCAGTTTTTCCCAGGTAAACAACTCCACTTTTTTGGTCACTTTCTTCCCATCGGGAGAAGTAAAGGTTTTTTCAACCACCTCGTTCTTTCTTCCCATATGTCCGTATGCTGCAGTTTCGCTGTACATCGGATTACGCAACTTAAGGCGTTGCTCTATGTAATAAGGGCGCATGTCAAAACATGGCATTTTCATGATTTTCTCCGCAATCTGACCATCGGTAAGATTTACTTTAGATGTGCCGTATGTTACCACATTGATGCTGGTAGGCTGAGCCACGCCAATGGCATAAGAGACCTGAACCAACAC
>VERM01000436.1 GCA_018882645.1 Ferruginibacter sp. | reverse complement strand
GTGTTGGTAAAACACAATTTTGAATGGTTTCATCTGTTTTTAAATTTTAGGTGAGAAATTAAAAAATAGGTGAACATTCAGGTGAAGTGAAATCCGACGAAAAGCGAACGTAAATGATATGTTCCGAAGGGGTTGAAAACGAAAAATCCTCGTAAAATATTGATTTACAAGGATTTCGCAACTTAGTGAAGTTAGGGTTGTGACCGCGTTAGGATTCAAACCTAAAACCTTCTGATCCGTAGTCAGATGCTCTATTCAGTTGAGCTACGCAGCCAAAATTTGGATTGCAAATATAGTAAATAATTTCCCTTATCCCAAACCTAAATCCCCTGCAAAAAACTCCAGCCAATATAATCCACCACGTCCGCAAGATTATGATTTTCTTTAAATGCTTTTAATTGCCGATCGGCACCTGTCCCCATTTCCATCATTTTATGCACGTGACTGATGGCATGCTGGCTTCCCAGATGAGGAATGACATCATCAATAAAATCAAGAAGTTCATAGATTAAGATTCGCGTATTTACTTCCGTTTCTTTACCAAAATCAATCATCTTCCCATCTAAGCCATATCTGCTGGCCCTGAATTTATTTTCATTGATCAAAGCACGACTGTAAATCATAAAATTAAGATTTTGCATACGCAGTTTATAAAGCTTCGCACAGATCGCTTGAAATACTCCCGCAATCGCAATGGTCTCATGTACGGTCATAGGAATATCGCAAATACGAAACTCTACGGTGTTAAAAAACGGATGTACTCTTAAATCCCACCATATTTTTTTTGCGTTATCAATGCAGTTCGTTTTAATCAGCAACTTCACGTAATTGTCATAATCTTCTATGCTGTTGAAAAAATCAGGGATGCCTGTTCGAGGAAATTTCTCAAATACTTTTGTGCGAAAAGATTTATACCCCGTTTCTCGTCCCTCCCAAAACGGAGAGTTGGTACTCAATGCAAAAACATGCGGTAAGAAATATCTGGCGGTATTGGCAATGTGAATCGCGAGTTCTCTACTTTCCATGCCTACATGCACATGCAGGCCAAAGATCAGGTTACTTCTTGCAGCCTCCTGCAATTCATTGATGATTTCGTTATATCTCGCATGTTCCGTAATCAATTGTTTTTCCCAATGGCTGAAAGGGTGGGTACCACTCGCTCCAATCCTCAGTCCTATATTGCCTGCAATATTGCTGATGCTCTTACGCATGTTGGATACATCCGCAAACGCCTCGTCCACATCAGCACATATATCCGTTCCCACTTCCACCACTGCCTGGTGCATCTCGGCCTTCACTTTGTCTTTGAAAATCTTCTGACCCTCCAAAACAATCTTCTGTTCATGACTCTTCAACTCACGGGTTTCAGGATCCAGTACCATGTACTCCTCCTCAACACCAATAGTAAAACTTTTGTAAGAAATGCCGGACATAAATTTGAATTATAAAGTATAAAGTCAAAACATGAAACTCCAAACACCAAACACCAAACATCAAACCCCAAACCCCAAACCCCAAACAATAAACCAATCAATACAATTTATCTTTAGCTACACTC
>VERM01000084.1 GCA_018882645.1 Ferruginibacter sp. | reverse complement strand
TTATTAAGTGATCTAACACTTTAATGTCCAGCATATTGCATGTGTCTACAATTTTTCTGGTCATCTCTTTATCACAGTCTGATGGCTGTAAATTACCTGAGGGATGATTATGTACTAATATCAACCCTACCGCCGCACACTTTAAAGCAACTGAAATTACTATTCTTGGATCTGCTACAGTGGAGGTAATTCCTCCTTTAGAAAGAGGATAAACTCCCAAAACTTTGTTCTGCCTGTTTAAATAGATTACATAAAACTGCTCGTGTAATGCAATAGTGTCATCTGAATAAAACTGCCTTATTACATTATATGCATCAAAAGAGGATTTTACAGAAGGACTGCTGGTGATATTTGGTTTGTAGCTGACATTTATTTCAGCAATGGTAAGTAGTGAGTCTTTTTTCATGATTGAGTTAAATTAAAAACCCTCACCACTATTACACAAAGGTATAGTTATGAGGGCTGCTTAATAATTAGCAACAAATAGTCATTTAATTATTATAGAACTAAGTGTTGCCATTGGGAGTTAAAAATCTACATGTAACCTGAATACATAGTAAGGCCACCAACTGTTGGCTATCCTGTACAAGAGCAGATATTTTTCATGTTCTCTCACTTCTTCTACATACACCCACACATCTTTTACTAATGTAGGTGTAGCATGTACCACTTGTACTCTAAAAGGAACAAATAACTGCCTTAATTTGCCATAGTTATTGATGACCATAATACTGCTATTATCCAGGTATTTAATTTTTGGAGGATCCATTTTTTTTGTATTTTTATTTATAAAATATTCATTCCATGAAAAATGGCACAATAAAAAAAATATTTGGATACTACATTTTTTGGTGTTTTTTACATTTAATATTTTTAGCAATGGGCTGGAGTGGCGATAGTCATCAAAATTTTTGGCCTTTTGAAGGTGATAGTTGGAGTGGAACTATCAAGCAAGCATATGACTTTTCTGAATTTCTAGCATATGTATTAGGTCCTATTGTATTGCTTTTTTCATTTAATTACATATTTGAGGGTAATTTGCAAAACGCAATTGAAGATGAGTTGAAAAAAAAGTAATTTAAAATTTTAACTCAAATACCAGCATTTATTATCTCTATCCAATCCATCCCTCACTTGTTCTACCAGGTTAAAAGCATTTACACTTCTTTCCAGAAAACTGTCAATATAGGTGCTCTTATTAGCTCCTGTGAAGAGGTTGTATAGCTTCCATAGATTGATGTTGCCGTTATTATCTCTGCAGAAGCTTTCATCTCTGTAATAATCCTTCACCACTGCTGACATTTGTGTATCTCCAAACAAAATAGGTGGTATGTCTTTCTTTACATCACCAGGAAGATGGGTGTACATCCTACATCTCCCTATTAAATGAGCAAACTGGTTTTCAGTTAAAGCATGATTGGTAAAATCTTCTAGCCTTTGGAGATGAAATCCATGATTGTAATTTTCCACCAGTGTTCTTATTGCCACTTTTAACTGGGCTAAACTATTCACTTTTACATCAGACATTAACCCATCAGTCCACACACAAAGATTTGTACATACCTTATTCTGAAATCCAATGAAGATTTTAAAATGCTGTTCACTTTGATTTCTGCTGTAAAGATTATCATGATTGTAAGCTTTAACCCCACCAACAGTAAGGGAGAGTGTATTTCCTCCAATTTCAGCTTGCAGACTGGGCACTTCTATTACAAACATCATTCTCTCATAATAAAGTGTTTTCTCCCATTCATAGAGCTGATTTGCAGGCTTATCTTTTGCCTCTGGTATTCTTCCCTTAATTGGATGACTAACCCTGATATTGGGCTTTAAAATGTGCTCCCCATGAAATATATCTGCTGTTATGGTAGAGGCAGCATCAATAAATTCATCATGGCTTATGAGAGTTTCATTGTCCTTTACAAATACAGGGATGATATGTTTGGATTTCATTTCCTCCAAAGAGCAGGCAATAGTGTTGGCTTCTATAAAAGAGCTTCTTTTATTTGCCTTTGTTTCCTTTTCATCCTGATAAGCTACAACAGGATGAATAATTTCGGGGGTAATTATTTCAATGTGTTCCATTTGAGTTGATTTTTTGGTGAGCTAATTGGGTGGTTACATTTTCATTTATGAGGATTCTTCTTTTCTGCTTTTCAAATTCAGGCTTTAATGCTTCTCTGTATTGAGGAAACTGCTGAAATAAATCAAGCAATTCCTTTATAGACAAGGTTTCACCGATTCTTTTGCTCAGCTCATCAACAGAAACGGAAAATCCCTCATTACACCATTGCAAAAGCTTTCTTCCTGTATCAGGAGTTATAACAAAAGGTTCTCTATCCTGAAACAGCCCCGTTCTGTCCTTTGTACAAAATGCCTTATGCTGTTGATCCAAATCAAATGCAACACTCATCTCAAAATCAAACCCATCCCTTATCATTGGAGATGTTCCTGTTTTTTGTGGCACTTGTTTGCCGCTTCTTTCAGACATAACATATTCCGTCTTACTCCTAAGTGTACAAATGACATGACAGGAGCTATTGATGATAGCATCAATGTAGCTTTGATATAAAGGAGTGATATTTGCCCATGCGGTGAAAGAATTGGGGATTTTCATCTTTGATGTTTCTTTTTCATGCAATTCCAAACATCCTCCCTTTCCACTCCAGGCATGTGTAGCATTATCAATAATGATAACCTCCATACCCGACTGCTCACAGAGTTTAATTGCTTCAATGTATTTGTCAGGATGAAACGGTGCTGAAAGATTAATTACATTAAAATCTCCCAAATGACTATACAGGGATGCTGAATGATTTTCCGTATCAAGCACACACACTTTATTGAAATCATTACAAAGACCGTATGCAAGCATCAATGAGGAAAATGATTTACCAGACCCGCTTGCTCCTGCTAAAGAGAGTTTTATTTTAGCCGCGTTGCGTTTTGCTTTTTGTATTTGCATTGTATATATGTTTATAAATAAAAAAAAGGGGCTGATAACAATAGTTACCAAGCCCCTGTTACAACTAACCCAGAGAGTTACACACCTTGTAAAGTGTAAGGATTTGATATGCTCTTTCCATCCTCTATCTCAAGATCTGTAACTCTTGCCTGACCAATTAGAGCCATAGATCCTTCTGGCTGATAGCTATAGCCGTGCTGAAGTTGCATAATTTCACCAGTACGTTTGTTGACATACTCATACGAAGGAACATTCACTCTGACAATGTTGCCTGATATTTGTGTTCCCACAAGTGTTTTTGCAACCTCTGCAGAGAATGTACTGGGGATAGTACACTTGCGAACGGTGGCATAAAAGTTCCCTGTTGATGAAGACTGGACAAGCTCTAATCCGCCTGTGATTTTCAAAACGATAAAACTGGAACCATCCTTTCTCTGACGTTCCATGAAATTGCTAATTGTAACCATTGTCTTAAATTTTAAAAGTGATTAAATGAAAAAGCACTTCCTTACATCCTGGTACCTGGGGGATGCTTTGGTTGTGCTATTTGTAGGTGGGGTTGATTAGAGGGAGTAACCTTTAGTTTCATGCATATAGTGGATAATGAAAAAGATTATTCCTTAATAAGACAAGAAGATATAATAGCTATATCTGTATAGTATGTATTCCGATTTATGAATTTGTAATTTGAATGCAATAAAACTTTAACGGATTGTTACCCTGTGAACTTATTCATAAATGTCATTTTTAAAGAGATGAGATATTGGGATAAGTAAGGCAAAAAAGCTTATTTGATCGTGAGAATAAAGTTTAGAAGAAATAATCAAAAAAGTTATTCCATTTTATGAAAAAGTCAGTAAAATCAATGGTTTTATCAAATGTATTTTTTAACTTTATATTTCAATCCATTACTTGTATTGTAATGTTCAGCTGTAAGAAAGCGCTTCGAAAAAAAGGTTTAGTAGCAGCTTAGAAGTTGGGTAGTAGCCACCTCTTGAAATAACAGAGAATATAGTGGTCAGGTTCTCCGATAGATTGAAAAATGGAACTATCACGAAAGCAGTGGGCTGGAGCAATACACAGAGTAATGAGTGTCCTGAATTAACAGGGAATTATTAGGCTTCCAGTGTGGGTGTAAATAATCCATTCTAAAAAATGGTGAAATGACGTACAGCACTGTATAAGTATAGTTTTGATAAGCAATTTGTTTTAAGTTTTAAAATATTTTGCTGGTCTCCAAAGGAATATCAAATTCCGCAAGGGGATTTTTATATTCTGTAATTAAGGATATAATTTGAAACGGAAAAAGATGTAATAATAATTAGTAGAATATACTTATTATTATAAGGTGATTCTATTGTCCAGTTTTTAAAACCTGAGTCTCATTAACCTCGCCCATATAAATCCCTTAATACCAACAGTACCCAAAAGCACACAAAATATTACTTCTTCCCAAAAACATCAGGATAGAGAGTGTAGCCCTATTAGATTAAGGAATATTTATAAAAACAAAATAAATTCAGACATATTCGAACAATCGGGTTACGCTGTATAATCAAATGATAAAATTTTCATTTTTTTAATTCCATAAGAATTTTAGGCAGCAATGAAACTTTATCATAATTCACCCTATTCTTACTGTATAGCTCAGTCGTTTTTACAGAACTATGCCCAAGGCTCTTTTGTACCTCATAAATATTACCGTTTGTTACTTTTAAAGCAAGGTCTGTATATGTATGCCTGGCCACATGCGTAGATAGTTTTTTAAGGATCCCACAATATTTAGCTACTTCCTTCAAATACTTATTAATATAAGCCAGTTTGTTCCCAATGATAATCTCATTTACCACCATTTCTTTATTCAGTAATGGGAAAATGTACGGTTCATCACTCATGTACTTTTCAAAGATGGTCATCAATTCATCAGTAATAGGAATAACCATTTTACTGCCCGTCTTTTGTTGATTAAACACAAGGCAGCCATTTATGATATACTCCTTTTTCATACCTATCATGTCCCCACCTCTCGTTCCTTCTGCCAGGAAACAGGCTAAGAAGAAATCTCTGGCTATTTGGAAAGAATGTGAGGGTGGAAGTTGGCTTCGGAATACCCTTCTCAGTTCTTCTGCTGTAAGCTTTTCCTTACTGTTGTCAGTATATTTTAATTTAAGCTGTTCATATGGATTTCGGCCTCTGTACAAATCATGTTTGATTGCTTCATTGATAAAAACACGCAAAACGCTCAAATTGGAGGAGATAGTATCCTGAGAATTATTATAATGATGCTTTAAGTGTAACATGTATTTCTGCAAGAGGGAATAATTAACTTGATTGATTCGGAGTCTACTTCCTGTAAATGCTTTAAACTTGTTAACCACAGATTCATATTTCCTGTAGGTTCCCAGTTTTTCCCCGCTTTTGATTTCAGCCAGTTTGGTGCTATATACAAAATCAAAAAAGTTAGTCATAGGAACTGCAGTAATCTTTAAGATAAGATCATCAAGGGCTACTTCTTCATTTTCTGACAATAACCCTGAATAGGCATCAGTTACTTTTCTTAATTTTTCATGAATGAGATTATTGAGTTCCTTTGATAAAGGATGAGAGCCTTTTACCCTGTGATGAGTTTTATCCCAATATTTTGAAGAAACAGCTACCCCTGTACTAATTCTTTTGTGTTTCCTGTTTTGGGTGCATCTTATAAGTACCCTGCCTTCCATAGAAGCATTACTGGTGTTGAGTTCAAACTGAAATGTGATGTTCATGTTACACTTTGTTTTTAAGGTGAACCCCATTGAGTGTAACAATACTGAAACATTTGAAGTAAAATACTATTTACCAAAATTGCAAAACCCTTGATTTTACTGCATAAAAAAAGGTTTCACATTCCTGTAAAACCCTCTCTGTGGAACGTATTGGACTCGAACCAATGACCCTCACGTTGTCGACGTGATGCTCTAAACCAACTGAGCTAACATTCCGAAATTATTCAGCAAATATAAAAAAATTAATCGCGCATCTCTGATAAGAAACAGAAAATTTCCAACAAATCCTGCTTTAATTTGTTGTCTTTTATAAATCTACACGCTAACATGCAAACAAAAATATACAGAGCAAACGAACGCGGCAGCGCCGATTACGGCTGGCTGAAACCCAATTATTATTTCAGTTTTTCAGGTTATCACAATCCGGAAAAAGTTCATTTCGGTGCGCTTCGTGTACTCAACGATGATTTCATCGCCGGAGGAGGCGCCTTCCCACCACACCCGCACGACAATATGGAGATCGTGACCATTCCCTTTACCGGAGCATTGCAGCACAAAGACAATACCGGCGGACAAGGTATCATCAAAGCCGGTGATATCCAAATCATGAGTGCCGGCACAGGTATACAGCATTCGGAAGCCAATGCATCAGCTACCGAACCGGTAACGCTTTTCCAGATATGGCTCTTCCCAAAAGAAAAAAATATCCAACCTCGCTACGATCAAAGAAGCTTCGATGTTGCAAAAAGACAGAATCAGTGGCAAATTGTGGTATCACCTAGAGAAGAAGACGATGCACTTTGGATCAATCAACATGCCCGATTCGCTCTAACCAATTTGGATAAAGGAACCGACATTGTTTACAACAATGCATTTGAAGGTAATGGACTGTTTCTGGTAGTGATCAACGGC
>VERM01000083.1 GCA_018882645.1 Ferruginibacter sp. | reverse complement strand
TCCTAATACAGCTCAACAAAGTGTAAAATTCTACTACACTGCACTTGCAGGAAATAACAGTGGTAATGAAGCGGGAGACTATATATATCATGCAAGTTCAGCCGACCTAAGTGTATTGCCCATCAAGTTAGACAACTTTAATGCCATCCAAAAACAAAAATCCATTCAATTGTCATGGACGGGAGAGTCTGAAATGAATATAAGTCCATATATAATAGAACGCAGTAGAGACGGGGTTAATTTCAGTAAAATTGGAGAGGTTAGTGTACAACATTCAAGTGCAGTTAATCAATATGATTTTGTCGATGCTAGCCCCTCAATGGGTAAAAACTTCTACAGAATTCAAATTACCGAGGCAAATGGTTCAGTAAAATACAGCAAAACAATAAATAAGGTTTTTCAAAAAAGTACAAAGGACCTTATCATATCACCAAATCCAGTTCGTTTTTCTGTTCAATTGAATGATTTCAATAACAATACTTTTAGTATTTTTAACCTGGGTGGGCAAAAATTATTAAGCGGTACAATAAGATCTGGGCAAATCAATGTTTCAACATTAAACCCGGGAAGCTATTTACTATCTGTGACTGATGAAAATGGATACAGCTACAACATAAAATTCTTAAAGCAATAAAGAATCCGGATAACAACCTTATTAATTAATTCAATATACAACCAAATGAAAAAAAGCCTGTACATTACCCTGACAATTTGCTTCGGATCAATGACATTATTGTTTAGCTGTAAAAATGAACCTCCTTCAAGTGCCTGTGATTTGACCAACCTGACTGCTTCTGCAACGAAAACAGATGCAACCGGCAATGGCAACAATGGGTCCATAACTGTTTCCGCTTCCGGCGGAGACGGTATCAGCTACACGATTGGCACAAACACAAATACAACAGGGCAGTTTAACAATCTCTCTGCAGGAACCTATACCATAACAGTAAAAAACACTCAGGGCTGCAACAAAACAATTTCTGTTACAATAAATTCATCGACTCCAGGTGACCCCTGTACCGGAACTGTTCAAGCCGGCCCAAACTTTACCAATGTCAAAAACATTATCAAAGCAACATGCGGAGGAGGGAACTGTCATCTTAATGGGAAAAGCAGTGCAGGTTATAATTTTGATACTGACTGTAAAATTGAAACTTATTGGAGTCAGATTTACAACGCCACCGTAGTGAATCAAACCATGCCTCCCAGCGGCTTACCGCTATCACAAATGAATCAAATCACTGCATGGGTGAATGCCGGACATAAATACACTGATTAATTTAAATATTACTACATGTCAAAAAAGAAAATCATTTGGCTATCAATCATCCTGACGATAGTTGTCGGAGGAGGATTTGGGTACTATTATGCATTTAAAAGGAAGCCTGCAACTGCACAAGACAGCAAACCTGATATTACGGTAAAAGCAGAAGAACTGCTGAAAGATTTCGAAAATAACTACAAAGATGCCGATAAAAAATATTTGGGAGCAGACAAAAAAGGAGAAAACATTGGAGTAAATGGAAAGATCAAAGAATTAACCCCGGAAAACAGTAGTCTGATCATAGACGGTGGCAATTCTTTCGAAATCATTTGTACCTTCGATGAAAATTATTTTAAAACAAACAGTAATAAATTTGAAATAGGAAAAGAAATAAGCATAAAAGGCATATACACTGGCTGCGAAGGGTTTGAAGAAAAAAAACCTGATGAAGAAATGAGCCTGATTGAAGAAGCAAATCCTAATGAAAAAAGCATCAAATTAAAAACATGTGCCATCAACAATTAATCAATTAAAAAATCAATCATCATGAACAAAAAAATAATCCTTGTAGCAATATCTTTATTCTCTGTGTTTTTCGGAATTGCACAAAAAAAATATTTATCCACTAAAACCGGGCAAATTAATTTTGATGCCGGCACCGGTGTTGAAGAAATAAAAGCAGTCAACAAATCAGTCACCACAGTGATTGACCCTGCAACAGGTAAAATTGAATTCTCTTTGCTTATAAAGGGCTTTGAATTCAAAAATGCATTGATGCAGGATCATTTCAATGAAAATTATATGGAAAGCGAGAAATATCCAAAGTCGACTTTTAAAGGAACCATCACCAACATTGATAAAGTCAATTTTACTCAAAATGGAACCTATCCGGTTTCAGTAAAAGGCTCCCTTGAAATGCATGGTGTAAAAAAAGAAATTGAGGCAGTAGGAAAAGTGAAAGTTTCAGGAACCGACATTATCGCAACATCAGATTTCTCCATTTTACTTGAAGATTTTGAAATACAGGTGCCCAAACTTGTGGGAGATAAACTTGCCAATAAAGTAAAAATTTCATTAAAGTGCAATTACAAACCTTTAAATTAAACAAATGCGTTCTTTCCTCTTCAAAACATTGCTGATTTTTATCTTTATCGCAACATTCCAATCGCTTAAAGCACAGGAAACAGATTTATTGTCATTGGTTGACAGCAACCAACAAGCTCAAAAAGTGTTTGTCAATAATGCTTTCAAATCCAGCAGAGTGATCAACGGACACTCCATTGAATTTATCGGAAAAGGCATCCTGGATGTGAGAATACTTCACCGTTTTGGCACATTGAATTCAGGAGCAGTTAATTTATTCGGACTGGATCAGGCCAGCATGAGAATGGGGCTCGATTATGGTGTAAACAAAGATCTGACTGTCGGCATCGGCAGAAGCACCGAACTCAAAGAATTCGATGGTTTTGTAAAATACAGGCTTATACAGCAATCCACTGGATCAAAAAAATCATCCCCTGTATCAGTTGTATGGGTTTCCGGCATGACTCTTAAAACTGCTCCATGGGAAGTTCCCGACAGAAAAAATTTCTTCTCCAGTCGCGTGGGTTACTACCATCAGGTAATAGTCGGAAGAAAATTCTCCGAAAATTTCAGCGCACAAATTGCACCTACTCTTGTTCATTTGAATCTGGTCAAAGGCATCAACTATACCAACGATATCTTTGCCGTAGGATTCGGAGCGAGGTATAAATTATCCAAAAGAGTGGCTTTTGTGGTGGATTACCATCAGCTCATCAATCCTAATGCATTTAAGGATGATGATGAAGGGGGTAGTGATCAATTTAATACCCTTAAAAATGCACTCTCGATTGGATTTGATATTGAAACCGGCGGGCATGTTTTTCAGCTGCATTTCTCCAATTCAACCGGAATGAATGAAAAAGCCTTTATCAGCAACACCACAAGTACATGGGGGAAAGGTCAAATCCGTTTCGGATTCAATCTTTCGAGGGTGTTCACGGTCAATACTGATAATTCTGAAAATGAAGTGTACCCATAAAAAAGTCAAATACAAAGCATTCTTACCGGAGTTTGTCAGGCCTATCCCGATTAATATGACAATTCCATGATAATTTAAATTTTTCAATTTTTGACCTTTGCAAACACAAATGCAAAGGTTTTTTTTATACTTCATTTTTGCTTCCATCATTCTACCTGCGAATGCCCAGAAGGACAGTTTTCCTTCTTTAAACAACATGCTTGAGGAAGTGGTGGTTACATCCACAAGAACAGAAAACAAACTGGGCAATGTTGCAGTGCCAGTTAAAATCATCAGCAAAGCAACCATACAGCAAGCAGGCTCATTGCGGTTAAAAGATATTTTACAGGAACAAGCAGGATTATTCATTACAAATGGATTTGGCGCAGGTGTTCAAATGCAGGGATTGAATCCGGATTATACGCTAATTTTATTGAATGGAGAACCTATGATTGGGAGAACTGCCGGAGTGTTGGACATCAACAGGATTTCCGTCGGCAACATAAAAAAAATTGAGATTGTAAAAGGCCCGTCATCCAGCCTCTATGGATCTGAAGCCATGGCCGGGGTTATAAATATCATAACCGATAATTCCTATAAAAAAAATCTTGAAGCTGCCTTGAGATATGGATTTGGCAATCCAGACAAAGGCTGGAGCTGGCCGTTATCCAATAACACATTTAAAAATACGGATTTCAATTTGCAAGGTGCTGCAACAATCCATAAAACCGGTTTGCAATTTTCGTCAAATACCTACTATCTGGATGGAATCAGTTACAGACCTTTTTCTACAGAAAGACTACCTCAACCACAATACAGAATTTCAAACCAGATCCAACTCAATCATCCGTTTTCAGAAAAAACGACTTTGAGTTTTCTAATAAGGCATAGCTTAGACTATTTCAAACAGGAATTTTCTGTAAACAACAATGGAACCATTATCAAATCTTTTGGCAGAGAGGCTAATAATGATTTGAATATAAATCCTGTACTGACTCATCAGTTCAATAAAAATATTAAAAGTTCTCTGCGGTTGTATGGAACACTTTACGATGGCAATCAGCGTTTGAATTTCGACAATAAACCTGATAGCAGCTATATTGATCAGTTTCGACAGAATTTTTACAGAATTGAAAATCAGACGGACATTGTTTTAAAAAAATCAAGATTGACTGTTGGCGGAGGTTACACAGTTGATCAGGCCAGATCTACCAGGTATGACAATATTTCCAACACCAAGCAAAATAACATTATCTATGGTTTTGTTCAGCACGAATGGAACCCAACCTCACGGGTAGCATTGATCTCCGGATTTCGATATGATTACAACCGTTTGTTTGCAGCGGCATTTAGTCCAAAACTTGCAGTGCGCATAAAAGCAAACAACAATCTTTCATTCAATGCATCCATCGGAAGGGGATTTAAAGCACCGGATTTCAGACAACTTTATCTGAATTTTACGAATAATGCAGCCGGAGGATATTCTGTTCTGGGTAGCATCGACGCAGTGAAAGTCATCACTCAACTGCAAAGTATCGGACAGATAGCAGAGATTAAAAATGATTTCAACAGACTCTCCTCGCTCAAACCTGAATTTTCAACCGGTATAAATATAGGCGCCTCTTACTATCTTAAAAATAATTTTTCTCTCACACTTAACCTGTTCAGAAATGACATCGAAGAACTTATAGACTCCAGACAAGTAGCTACGAGAACCAATGGCAGCCAGATATTCAGCTATATCAATATCAAAAACGCATACACTCAGGGAGCGGAAATAGAAGCCAATTGGCAGCCCATGAAAAGTATACAAATTTCAAGCGGATACCAGCTTTTAATGAGTGCAGATAAAGAGGAACTGACAAAAATAAAAAATGGCAACGTATACGTTAGAGATCCCAACGGAATAAGCAGACTGATCAAAAAAAATGAGTATGTGGGACTTCCCAACAGAAGCATGCATATGTTTAATCTGAAATTAACTTATGAAACTCCATCTCATTTTTTTGCAACCACCAGATTCATTTACAGAAGCCGCTGGACAGTTGCCGACAGCGATGGTAACAGCGTTCATAATATCCAGGATGAACATGCAAATGGCTTCTTACTGATCAATGTTTCAGCAGGAAAAGAATTGAAAAATGGATTACATATCAATGCCGGAATTGATAATTTATTGAATTATCAGGATGCGAACTTTATGCCGAATTTGCAAGGAAGAATGATATACATTGGCGTGAGATACAAATTAATTTGAAAACCATAATATAACAAACAGAAAATGAAGAGAACAATTATTCTTACAGGCTTAGTTTCCCTAACTTTTTTCAGTGCATGTAAAAAAGAGAATGTAACGGTACAAAAAGATCCATTCCCTTTTGAAACCATAACGGATGGCAAAATCACTACCGTAAAAAATTTACCTGCCGACACAGTGGTCGGTTTTGATGGAATTGGAAGACCCATAGGTGCAGGCATTTATTCATTTTATAGCCTTGAAACCAATACTTGGGTTCCCAATAAAGATTCCGCCACTACTAAATGGGATCTGGCTTTTGCCGGCACTACCATTCGGGTAAACAATCAAACCAGTGGGCCCGGAAATGGAGGCGCTTATGTGTATACCGGTACTTTTGAATCATTAACCTCCATTCCCAACGATGCAATATTTGCAGTTGACAATCATCCTCTGACATATGCCATTCCAAAAGGATCCGGTGCAGGTTGGTACAATTATGACGGCCCATCCAACCTGGTTACTGCTATTCCTGGAAAAATATTAGTTGTAAGAACGGCAAGTGGAAAATATGCCAAAGTAGAGATATTGAATTATTACCGAGGAGGAGTAACGCCTAGCGCAACGGCGCCAACAGAATTAAAAATAAAAGAGCAACGTTTCTATACTTTCCGATTTACGTATCAACCAGATGGAAGCACTAGTTTCTAAGTTTGATGGTTTAGGGGCTTAGATGGTTTAGGGGTTTAGTAGTTTAGCACATTGTCTTCTAAACTACTAAACCCCTAAACTCTTAAACCTTATCTTACACTGCTACATTAAAATCTCTTAATGCATCATTGAGACTGGTCTTGAGGTCGGTGCTTGGTTTTCTTTTACCTATAATCAATGCGCAGCTTACACTGTATTCTCCGGCAGGAAATTTCTTGGAATAACTTCCCGGAATAACGACACTGCGTTCAGGAATTATTCCTTTCATTTCAATGGGGGTATCTCCACTTACGTCGATAATTTTAGTAGATTGGGTGAGTACTACATTGGCACCGAGTACAGCCTCTTTACATACCCGAACACCTTCAACAACGATGCAACGACTACCTATAAAGC
>VERM01000082.1 GCA_018882645.1 Ferruginibacter sp. | reverse complement strand
TTGTAGAACTTGTTGTGGATGAGCCCAATGATAAAAAAAATCTTGAAAATGCAGGCGCCGATGAAGTACGAAGAAAATTTCACGGAGATCAGGCCGGGCTTCCTTTCTGGGTTATTCTGGATAAAGACGGGAAACTTTTAGAAGACAGTTATATGAGAAAAGAAAATGAATTGTTGGATAACCCAGGACAAAACATCGGCTGTCCGGCCGCAGAAGAAGAAGTGGCGGCTTTTTGTGAAAAACTAAAAAAGACCTCCGCCCTCAGTGATACAGAAATTTCTGCAATTTCTAAAAGATTCAGGGAAAACAACTGATAATTTTCTCTGAAATCTTTTTTGACAACAATATTGACCACTTCGCATACTCTTTACCGGAAGGATGCAGTTGATCTGCGGCAAGATAATCAGGATTCAATCCATCCTCCCTTTGCGAATATGTTATTTCTATAAAACTACACTCGTATTTATTAGAAATGTTTTCACAGCATTTATTGTATTTATCAATCTCTCCGGCAATCTTTTGTCTGTCTTTACCATCCGCAAATGGCGTTGCTCCCCAATCAGGAATACCCAACACAAATACGCTTTTATGATTACCTCCTGCAAATGCAATGGCCTGTTTCAACAGTTCTTCAAACTCAATAGCAAAATTATCAACCGGCCTGCCACGATATTGATTGTTCACTCCTATCAATAAAGAAACGAAATCATACTCCGATTGTAAAACTGTTTTGGATATCTGTTCATTCAGTTCATCTGTGGTAAATCCGGTCTTGGCAACTATTTCAGGAGGATGAAATTGATGGACTCCAAGAAATTGTTTTCTCAGTAATTGAATAGTTTGATATGGGAAATTTTCGAAGACAGGCACCTGCTCTCCAATAGTATAGCTGTCCCCCAAAGCAAGATATGTGTATGTCATGATGTTTAAACAAATAAAATTAGCATTAAAGCTATGTGATATAGTTTATCAATACTTTAAAGCAGGTTTCAACTTTTGCCAAAACTCGTTATCAAAACTGGAAGGGCCTAATAACGAAGCTCCGGAAGCATCTCCCAGTCTTACTACAACAACATTCAGAGATGGAACAATATAAATTTTCTTATCGTCCTTACCCAAAGCCAGCAGCATAGCGCCTGGCGCTGATGGAACAAGGGAACCATTGAATACCGTCTGCAATGTAGGCGCCATAAAGGATGGTTTGCCATTCAACCAAAACAAATAACCATAAGCCTTATTCAAATCCTGTGAACTGTTGGTCATCGCATTGAAGTAGCTGATATCAGACAGCAAGGACGTTCCGTTCCAAACTCCTTTATTTAAAATCAAAGACCCAAACCTGGCGGCATCTCTGGTCGTGCACCACATCACACTGTTGATCCACGAGCTGTTATTCATACCAATCTTATCAAACAATTTTTGTTTGGAATACGCTTGCAAACTAAGCCCGCTGGCATTGGACAACACATCATGCAGTAAGCGGTAAGGAGCGTTGTGATAGGCCCATCTTGTTCCGGCATCTGCTTTATACTTTAGACATGCAGGTTCTTCACAATTCAAATCGGCAACACCATCATCAAGACCGGAGGTCATGCTAAGATTATTTTTCACAGTAATGAGATCTTCTTTATCCGCAGGAAGACTCGTCCATCCTGTACCAAGATACTTGGATGTTTTATCATTGATATTTACGATACCATCCTGCTGTGCAATCCCCACTAAAAACCCAATCACACTCTTACCGGCAGACGCAATAAAATATCGGGTATCTTTTGTCCAGTTGTTCCAGTATTGCTCTTTAACAATTTTGCCATTATGCAAAATGATTAGTCCGTAAGTATTTTTTGTGCCGGCATAATCAAATGCTTCATTCAGTTTGTTTATATCCCAGCCCAAAGATTCAAGGGTTTGCTGCTGCCAGATATCTCCGGTTAATTCCGGGAAATAATAGGAGTCATGATGATGATTCGGAATAGGTTCAACCGGAGACTTTGTACAACCTGTAAAAAAGAATAGAGAAAAAAAGAAAAATAAAATTTCTCTCATAAAATTCGGAATTGAGCTTGTTTAACTAAAGATAGTCTAAATCGTTTGAATATTGCAAAGTATAGCAAACTGCAATAATGTAAAAAAAAGACTTATTTTACCCGAAATTGACTAGTATATTTGCATCGAATTTGATTGCTATTTCTCTCTGTGAGAACTTATTTTGATAAATCATTAATTACGAACTGATATGGCTGCTAAAACAGACAACTTTCAATCTCCGGATTATTTTGGTGTCGACGAACTGTTAACCGAAGAGCATAAGCTTATAAGGGAAACTGTCAGAAATTATGTAAAGAAAGAAATTTCACCCATCATCGAAGATTATGCACAACGTGCAGAATTTCCACAACATATCGTAAAACAACTAGGTGATCTGGGTTGTTTCGGACCTACAGTTCCCGAACAATATGGTGGCGGGGGATTGGATTATATATCCTACGGATTAATGATGCAAGAGCTGGAGCGTGGCGATAGCGGCGTTCGCTCTACTGCTTCTGTACAAGGTAGCCTGGTAATGTTTCCCATTTATCAATATGGTAGTGAAGAACAGAAAAATAAATTCTTACCAAAATTAGCAAGTGGCGAATGGCTGGGATGCTTCGGACTTACCGAACCCAATCACGGTAGTGACCCCGCAGGCATGTTAACTAATTTTAAAGATGCAGGCGATCATGTAATATTAAATGGTGCCAAAATGTGGATCAGTAACGCCCCTTTTTCTCAGGTAGCTGTGGTGTGGGCAAAAAATGAAGCAGGCGATATTCATGGTATCATTGTCGAAAGGGGAATGGAAGGATTCACCACCCCTACTACTCATGGAAAATGGAGCTTGCGTGCGAGCGCAACAGGCGAACTGGTTTTTGACAATGTAAAAGTTCCCAAAGAAAATATACTACCCAATATCAAAGGGCTAAAAGGACCTTTGAGTTGCCTGACAAAGGCAAGATATGGTATTGCCTGGGGAGCCATCGGCGCTGCCATGGATTGTTATGACATTGCGTTGAATTACAGCAAAGAAAGAGTTCAGTTTGGTAAACCCATTGCAGGATTTCAGTTGCAACAAAAAAAGTTGGCTGAGATGGTAACGGAAATCACCAAAGCGCAATTATTGAATTGGCGCCTCGGTGTATTGATGAATGAAGGAAAAGTTACACCCGCTCAGGTGAGTATGGCAAAAAGAAATGCCTGCGAAGTGGCAACCAATATATGCAGAGATGCACGCCAGATGCTCGGCGGTATGGGCATCACAGGAGAATACCCCATCATGCGTCACATGATGAATCTGGAAAGCGTGATAACTTATGAAGGCACACACGACATTCATTTGCTCATCACAGGAATGGACGTGACGGGGATGAATGCTTTTAAATAATGTTCAATAAGTATAATAGGTTCAAAACGTTTTAAATATGAACCATTTAACTACTCCAACTCACTAAACACATTGAACTTATGAAACCCCTGCCATAGGCAGGCATTGAACTCATTAAACAATAAAACTATGGACATAAAAAACATCAGCGTCATTGGCGCAGGAACAATGGGAAATGGCATTGCACATGTATTCGCTCAATCCGGATTTAAGGTAACGATGATTGATGTCAATCCTGCCCAATTGGAAAAAGCACTGGCAACAATTGCCAAAAATATAGACAGACAAATCGCAAAAGGAACGCTTAGCGAAGAACAAAAATCATCTACACTCGGAAACATCACTACCGTTACTTCCATTGCAGATGGTGTTAAAAATGCAGAACTCATTGTTGAAGCAGCCACAGAAAATGTTGCCTTGAAACTGGATATCTTCAAACAAATTGATGCATCCGCTCCGAACGGTGCTATTCTGGCAACAAATACTTCTTCCATTTCTATCACAAAAATTGCCGCAGTGACCAAAAGGCCGGAGCTCGTGATTGGAATGCACTTCATGAATCCCGTTCCGGTGATGAAACTGGTTGAAATCATCAACGGATATGCTACAAAAAAAGAAGTCACACAAACCATCAACGAATTAAGCAAGCAATTGGGCAAGATTCCCTGTACAGTCAATGACTACCCTGGCTTTATAGCCAACCGGATTCTGATGCCAATGATCAACGAAGCAATATATAGCTTGTATGAAGGCGTTGCCGGTGTGGAAGAGATCGATACGGTAATGAAACTGGGAATGGCTCATCCTATGGGGCCCTTACACTTGGCGGATTTCATCGGACTGGATGTATGTCACAGCATTCTAAAAGTATTACATGATGGTTTTGGGAATCCAAAATACGCTCCATGCCCATTACTAACCAACATGGTAACTGCCGGAAAATTAGGCGCCAAATCGGGTGAAGGATTTTATGTGTACACTCCCGGTAGCAAAGACCTGAAAGTAAGCGAAAATTTTAAATAATAGAGTTGTAATTGTTTAATAATTTCCTGTAAAAAAAATAGGGAAACGTTCATGAATAGACGAAAATATTTTTGACATACAATCAAACAAGTCTTTTTTTATCAATCTTACCGGTTAACGTAAGCGGTAGTTCATCTGCTACAACTATTTGTGCAGGCATTTGATATCTTGCCACCCTTCCCGATAACCAGCGAATGATTTCATCCTCACTTAATTTACAGTTTAACTTAAACACAACATAGGCCTTTAAGCGTTGTCCGAATTCATCATCAGGAATACTCATTACAAAAGCATGTTCAATCCACTCATGCCTGATCAACTCTCTCTCCAGATCCTCAGGGTATACATTTTCACCTCCCGATACGATCATCCCGTCTCTTCTGCCTCTTAGATAATAAAGTCCGTTTTCATCAAAAAAGCCTGAATCGCCGGTATCAATCCATTGGCTCTTGTAGCCATCCATCACCAAAGGACTTTTGATACAAATCATTCCTTCACAACCTTGTCCCAGTATTTGTCCGGATTCATCAACTATTTTTACAGAAATACCTTTAATGGGCCTGCCAATGGTCGAAGGATTTTTTCGTAAATCCTCAGGCCTAGCCATAATGGAAAAACCAGCCTCTGAAGTTCCGTACAGATTAAAAAGGATATCTCCTTTTTCTCGAAGTGTTGTTATGGCCAATTCCGGATCCAACGGTGCTCCGCCGGAAATGATACACTTTACGGATGCAAGAGCATTTTTGTCGTGCGTTAGCATTCTCTTCAGCATTAGCGGAACAAGCACGATGATTTCAATTTGGTTCTGTTTAATCAACTTGCAAGCATCGGCTACCATAAACTTCTTGGTCATAAACAACTCCCCGCCCAACAGCATTGAAATAATAAGCGATGACAATCCAAATCCATGATAGATTGGAGTAGCAATATACACTGAGCGATATCTATCTACATTCACTCCAATCAAAACAGCAAGAAAATGATCTATAAATGCCCTTACGGAAGGACTTCTGGTCGCTGTTTTAAATATCCCTGTTGATCCGCCAGTATATAATACAATCTTTCCGGCACTCCTCTTTTTTAATTTTTTTGAAAATTCCTGATGTGAATTGATTAAATGACACAGCGAAGGCAATGAGTCGTGATAAGCTGCAATGCATTGCATGAAATCCAAATCTTTTATGACATCAAACCTTTCTTCATCATAAATAATTAAAGAGAAATCTTTTTGAGCAAGATTTTTTTTTACCTGTTCATTACTCATCTCCACATTCAGCAAATAAACATTGACTCCAATTCTTGACAGGGCAAATAAAGACTGAACTGCAATAATATGATTTTTACATAGTAAAGCAACGTTGTTTTTAGGTTTAAGATTAAAATGCTTTTCATAAATAGCAGCCAACTTTTTGCTGTCTTCAAAAAAATCATTGTAGTTGACTTTGGAACAATCATCGTGTATGGCTGTAATTCGCGGGTATAACTTAGAGGAAAAACGTAAAATGGCCATCATACTGAAACCCTCTCTGTAAAAGGAACCCAACAGATAAAAAAGGCCTTTTGGTTTCAATACATTAACCTGATAAAGTTTTTTGATTGCCTTAAACACGTTTTTCTTTTTGATTTTTTTTTATGAAAAAATATTCGATTAATGGTCTTAGAGGAACGCAAAGAAATTCAGTCACAGCAATCCACCATTGCTTGTATGTTCTCCTGCGCGACAACATATATCTGCAAATAATTTTGGCAACGTGCTCCGGCTTCATAGCCGGCTTGTTTCTGTAGTGAACAGTCGGCTCAATCATTCTTGTTTTAACAAGTGGCAGATAAATGGAAGTCGTAGCCACATTCACAGCGTTCAATTCAGACGCAACAGATCTGAACCATTGATCAAAAGCCGCTTTTGATGCCTGATAAGCCGACCAACGGGGTGACGGCGTAAGCAACACATTGGCAGCAGATACATTAACGATATGTCCTTTATTTTTTCTTAAAGATGGAGTTAGTGATAGAATCAATTGAACAGGAGCGTTGTAGTTAATTGCCATTGTCCTGGTGAAATCCTGATATCTGTCCAGTGAATAGAAGAAGGATCTTCGTATAGATTTTCCGGCATTGTTTACAAAAATATGAACCCCGTTTTCCAGTTGATTCAAAAATGAAATCAATCCGGCCAATTGCATTTCATCCCTCAAATCAACAGAATAAATATC
>VERM01000081.1 GCA_018882645.1 Ferruginibacter sp. | reverse complement strand
ATTCAGATGATACGCAAAGAATATGTACACATCAAGATCATTGTTCTAACCATGTATGATGATCAGCAAATGATCAGCAAAATGATGGAAATGGGCGCCAATGCATATTTAACCAAAACCACAGATCCCGAAGAGATATATGAAGCCATCCTTACCTGCATGAATGATGATTTTTATTTCAATGATTTGGTCAATAAAGCAGTCATGGGCAGACTGATGCAGAAGAAAAATGTCCGACAGCATTACGGCACCAATGTTCCCGTAAACTTTAACGAGAAAGAGCTGAAGATTCTTCAATTGATTGCAGAAGATAAAACCACCGAAGAGATTTCCCAAACCATTTTTCTTAGTCCCCGAACCATAGAAACCATCCGACAAAATATGAAGGCCAAGGTAAATGCAAAAACCATAGCCGGTCTGGTCATGTATGGTATGCGAAACAAACTGATCGAGTAATCATAGCATCATCAACTCTCCATTTTGAATATTTAAAATTCTCAAAACGTCACAATCCCATTTTTCACGGCATAGATTGCCATTCCTACCCTGCTTTTGACATCCAGTTTTTCAAAAAGAGCATCCCGGTATCCATCAATTGCTCTGGGAGAAAGATTGAGCTGATGTGCAATTTCTTTATAGGTCAAATCAGTACTTGCCAGCCTTAAAAATTCAATCTCCTTGTCATTCAGCATGGCCCTGTCCAGAAAAGATCTTTTTTCGTTGCTTTTTTCAAACAGCGATGCCAACTTACCTGTGGTGTTATGGGCATAATAATATCCCTCCTCTGCCACCAATTTCAGCGCAACTCTCAGTTCAGCAGGATGGATATCTTTCTTCAGAAAGCCTTTAACGCCTGCCTGCAACAATCGGATCAATGCAATTTCGGAGTCATACATGGTCAGAATAAGAATTCTTATTTCCGGATGGTTTTCATGAAGCCATTGGGCTGATGCAAATCCATCCATACCGGGCATGTTCAAATCCAATAGAATAATCTCCGGCCTGGCTCCTTCATGGATGGCTTTTACAAGTTCATTTCCGTTTCCAACGGTGGCAATCACCTGAAATTCTTCAAAAGAATTGACGAGATTGGCCAGCGCCTCTCTTAATAAAGCATGATCATCTGCCAGTATAACCTTGTACGTGTTAGGATTCATATAATGGAATTTGAATGTTGATGACGGTTCCGATACCCATATCAGACTGAATGGTACAGCTGCCTTTGAGCATATGCGCTCTCTTCTGCATATTCAAAAGCCCGTTGGGGTTGTCGGTATTTTTAAAATCGAATCCCTTGCCATTGTCTTTGATATTAACCAACAACTGATCTTCTTTGAAATGGATATCTACCAATACTTCACTGGCTTCTGCATGCTTGATGATATTACTCAACGCTTCCTGTATAATTCGAAATAAGATTACTTCACTTTTAGCATCCATGAAGATAGTTTCACCCGTAACAACCAGTTTAAAACTATAGAGCCTGGTTTTGCTCAGCTGATTCATTTCAAACTCTACGGCCTTGATAAATCCATTGTTCTGGATAAATTCTGAGCTCATGCTTCTGCTGATATCACTCAAATCTCGAATGGCATCACCGATGATCTTAACTGAGTCTGACACATGATTATTATCTGAAAGGCCGGCGGTATTTAACTGAAGCTTTGCCAGCGTAAGTTTTTGTCCGATATTATCATGTATCTCCCTGGAAATATTCTGAAATGTTTGCTCTTGTATTTCCAACTGAGTTTTTAAAATATCATTCTCGTGCTCCAGCTTTAATTTTACAATACTATTGAGATATTCGACATGGCGATTTTGATATCTGTAAACAATTGATGTAACTATTGCTATCAACACAATAATTAAAACTGCACAAATGATTATGAAAAAAATTATATTTTTTTGACTTTCGATGAACATAAGAACCCTTTAATAAAAAACAAGTGCATAATTATATATCCATTTGTCATAAGAACATAAAAAAAAACGTGATTTATAATCATTGGCTTATTCTTAAAAAAATCGACAATTGCTGAAAAGGGGGTATTAATTCCCATACCAAAGAAAACGCCTGAAACAATCCAAAAAGAAGGCATTTCTTTTAAACTCAAAATCGGAGGTTTTCTGAAAAGTTGAAAATAATAAAAAAGACATATTATGGTAAGCGAAAAATTACTAATTGAGTAAGCCTTATTATTTATCTTAAAGAAATTATCAGATAGAATATATGCCAATAAAAGTACGGTAAAAATGACAAATGCAACTTTCAGCCATTTAGTTAAAGAACTCGTAGGCATAGTTTTTATTATAAAAGATCCCAAAAAAATAAAATGAAAAAGTAAAGAAAAGTTTAGTAAAAAAGGAGAAATTTTAATACCAGTAATAAAGGTTTCAACAAAAGAGAGTAAAGCAAAGAAAAATGCAACTATATTATACCAATAAAAGCCTTCTAAATACTTTGGTATTTTATGATTGTTAATTATTCTTAAAGAAAAAATAAAAGAAAGCATTATACTAAAGCACTGAGCTGCAAAAAAAATAAGTTTGATTTCCATATTACAGCAAGATTAGTAACAATTAATGAAACCCCCATAATTAAAACACTATTTTATTTAGGGAAAAACACATCAAACTAATGGTGTTTTTCCCTTTTTTATGCATCTGCTGCAATAGACTTTTGTAAAAGGTTAGTTTCTAATCAATGTACCCTTGAAACAACCCACAAAGGCGGCCTATGGTCGTCTTTGTATTTTCACATAAAAATGCTCAAAAACCGGATTCAGCATTAAACTAAAATGAAAAAAAATATTTTGGGGATAAAATGTGAAATGTATAATCAACTCGTGAAAACAACCCTCATCAAATCTTTTTGCCTGCGATAAATCCTTTAATCATGACGATTTACCGTAAAAACATCATTTAGATATTAGGGTAAATACCCGCTGTTTTTACTATAATTATTAAAAGAAATTGCAGTCTGTCGCAAAGTAATATTACGATTTGCATACTATTTATTATTTTTATGTTATGGCCAAAGAATCTACCCCCATTAAAGTAATCATCACCGACGATCACGTGCTCTACAGAGCCGGCGTCAAAACTGCTCTAAGCACCAAAAAAGACATACAAGTCATTGCCGAAGCAGACAATGGCATGCACCTGATCAACCTGATCAAAAACATGGAGGCAGATGTGATCCTGCTTGATATACAAATGCCCATCATGGACGGCATCACTGCTTTACCCGAAATAAAAAAAATAGCCCCCAATACCAAAGTGATCATGCTGACCATGGTAGATGACAACAGCATGGTAGCCAGACTCATGGAGATGGGCGCCAATAGTTATCTAACCAAAACCAGCGACAGTGAAATCATTTATGAAGCCATCAAAACATGCTATGAAGAGGAATATTATTTCAACACGCTGACCAATAAAGCCCTGCTCAATAATCTCAAACAGCGAGGCACACCTGTTGTACAGCCTGCACCCGAAACGGAAGTCCAGCTGAATGACAAAGAAACCACAGTGCTTCGTTTGATGTGCGAAGAAAAATCAACCAAAGAAATCGCAGATATTGTAGAGCTTAGCCCCCGAACAGTTGAAGCCATACGAGACAGACTCAAAGTAAAAACCGGATCCAAAACTACTGCCGGCCTTATCATGTATGCGGTAAAGCATAAGATTGTAGAAGAATGAACTTTTGACTAAGTTGAAAATCGTTGAATGTGGTTTATAATAGTTGAAAACCCATTAATTTAAATCTCAACAATATTTAGCAATTTTCAACAACTATAAACGTATTGTTTGGGAATATAAGAATTACATTTTACTCCCCTAATGTAACAAATGCTTTTTATCAACTTCAACGGAAAAATCCTGGATGCTACCACTCCCATTATTGAAGCAGATAATAGGGGACTCCGTTACGGAGACGGACTTTTTGAAACCATGAAATACTCCAATGGTAAAATACTCCAATCAAAGGAGCATCTGGAGAGACTTTGGGAAGGAATGTATCTGATGGAATTTGATCTACCCAAACTGTTCAGCAAAGATTTTTTATTACACCAAATCATTGCTCTGACAGAAAAAAACAAACACTCCTTTGCAAGGGTACGAGTAACCATTTTTCGGGGAAACGGCGGACTGTATGATGCCGCGAATCACCATCCCCATTACATCATACAATCATGGCCATTGCCGGAATCAAATCTCCTGCTGAATGAAAACGGATTGGAATTGATGATCTATAAAGATGCCATTAAAAATATTGACCGGTTTAGCAACTGCAAGCACAACAACTATCTGCCATACGTGATGGGAGCCATCGCTGCAAAGAAAAATAAATGCAATGATGCGATTCTTCTGAACAATAAAGGGAACATTTGTGACAGCACAGTAGCCAATATTTTTATTATCAAAGGAAATACTATTTCAACGCCCGCTTTGTCTGAAGGATGTGTGGCCGGCATTATGCGCACATCAATCATCCTCTGCCTACAAACAATCGGCGAAACAATCATTGAAAGAGAAATCAACGAATCCGAACTATGGGAGGCTGATGAGATTTTTCTTACCAACTCTATTACCCCAATAAAATGGGTAGCTACTTTCCAAAATAAAAGCTATGGTAATGCTAAAATAAAACAGCTGTTTCACAGTCTTTTTCAAACAAAGCGCGAATTATTTTGTTGATTCCTACAAAGAAAGCTCAATAATGAAATGCCATTTAGAGCCCTCACATACCAACCGGTAATGATCATTCAGGGCATAACATGTGGCAAAAAAAAATAAAAATGAACACATGACATCGGCCAATATTTTCTGGTTCAGAAGAGACCTTCGTTTAGATGACAATGCAGGTCTTACCCATGCCCTTCAAAGCGGATTGCCGGTAATGCCGGTTTTTATTTTTGATAAAAATATCCTCAGTAAACTTGGAAACAAAAAAGACAGAAGGGTTGAATTCATTCATGATGCACTGAACTCCATTCAAGATGAACTGAAAAAAAACGGATCTTCTCTTCATGTTTTTCATGGCAAGCCCGAAGATATTTTTAACGAACTGATAAAACAAAAAAACATCAACGCTGTATATGCCAATCATGACTATGAGCCATATGCCCTGGAAAGAGACAAAAAAATTACAACACTTCTCGAACGTCATAACAAAAAATTCAACAGTTACAAAGATCAGGTGATTTTTGAAAAAGAAGAGGTCGTTAAAGACGACGGCATACCATACACCGTATTTACCCCGTATAGCAGAAAATGGAAAGCGACGCTCAATTCCAACTCATTTAATCCATTACCTTCAAAAAAACTTTTGGGTAATTTTCTAAAAACAACCGATGGAAAGATTCCTTCACTGGAGGACATAGGTTTTGAAAAATCAGGCATTACCTTCCCTTCCGATAAAGTTGATGAAGATCTTGTGAGTCATTATGCATCAAAGAGAGACATTCCCTCCGTTTCCGGCACATCCAGACTCGGCGTACATCTTCGCTTCGGAACCATCAGCATCCGACAATTGGCTGCCAGAGCAAAATCATTGTCTGAAACTTTTTTAAACGAACTTATCTGGCGTGATTTTTACCATATGATTCTTTGGCATTTCCCCCATGTTGGCAAAGACAAATCATTTAAGCCGGCATATGATCAAATACAATGGAGAAATGATAACGGAGAGTTTGAAAAATGGTGCAAAGGAGAAACAGGATATCCCATTGTAGATGCCGGTATGCGCGAACTGAATGCCACCGGATTCATGCACAATAGAGTCAGAATGATTACCGCTTCTTTTCTTTGCAAACATCTTCTGCTCGACTGGAGACTCGGGGAAGCCTTTTTTGCTGAGAAACTACTGGATTTTGATTTTGCCGCCAACAACGGTGGCTGGCAATGGGCAGCATGAAGCGTTTGTGACGCAGCCCCTTATTTCAGAATATTTAATCCATACCTACAGACTAAAAAATTCGACCCGGATTTGAAGTATATTAAAAAATGGGTGCCTGAATTTCAGGAACTGAATTATCCCACTCCCATCGTAGAACACGAAAAGGCAAGAAAAAGATGTCTGGAAACCTATGCCGCAGCCTTAAAAAACTGAGTAATCCGCCTACCCGCCTACAAAAATTT
This sequence comes from Ferruginibacter sp., assembly GCA_018882645.1. Taxonomy (GTDB): domain Bacteria; phylum Bacteroidota; class Bacteroidia; order Chitinophagales; family Chitinophagaceae; genus Ferruginibacter. Next base: position 523 of record VERM01000081.1, on the reverse strand, counting down.
CGGAATCGGAAAACTTCCCCATTGAATGATTTTCAAACATTTTTTTTATCGCATGCCTCCCGTTTACACTTAACGATATCGAATAACTGTTGACATACAATTCAATATGTTTTCGCATTACTTCTTCACTCATTTCCTGTGCATTGGAAATAATGAATGCATTCAATACAGGATATTCTCTATAAGCGAATTCAATGCTTTTCCTAATCAGCTTAACTATTTTCTGTTGAAAAGAATCATCAAAGCTTCGTTTGATCACAATCCCCCCTAATGGAACAGGAACCCCCGTTTTGTTCTCCCAAAACTCACCAAGGTCAATTATTTTATGCAAGCCTTTTGCCTCATACGTAAACCGGTTTTCATGAATGATAACGCCAAGGCCTTTTCCGGCTGACACAAAATTTTCGATTTCATCGTATCGTAAAAAAAACTTTTTTTCGGCAAATGGATAAGCCAATGTAAACAACCGATGCGCTGTGGTATTCTTGCCAGGTATGGCAATGACAGAGGATTCAATCTCGCC
>VERM01000435.1 GCA_018882645.1 Ferruginibacter sp. | reverse complement strand
GGGTATGGACCTACACATTCACAAACGCTCGATAAATTTTTAATTGGAATAGACAATATTAAAACGGTGGCTTTAAACACTTTTTTAAACCCCGAAATTATATACGAACAGATACACAAAGAAGAACATCCTGTTATAGTTATTGAAAATAAAATAGACTATGGCAAAAAAATCTTCAATCATGCTGAAAAGAATTATAAATATCTTTACTCTGATGAGGCTTATCCCGTCATTAAAATTAGTCCTGAGCTGTCTGAACCTTCATTGACCATTGTTTCATACGGAGGGATGGCCGATATTGTAAATGGCATTTTAAATGATATCTTTACAGAGACAGATCATTTACCTGAAATGATTATTCCTTCTGTCATTTCGGAAGTCCCTGTTCAGGAGATTTTGGCATCTGTTTCAATTACAGGCAGATTATTGGTTATTGAGGAGGGTAGTGCGTATGCAGGTATTGGCGCAGAATTAATCGCGTCAATTATTGAATTAACCGATTATAAAGTTAAATGCAAGAGAATATCAGCATTACCTGTGCCCATACCATCTGTAAAATCACTTGAAAATATTGTTCTTCCACAAAAGGAAAGAATTATTGATGAAATAAAATCGAGCAATTTATAATGTCACTGTTACATGAAATAAAAGTGCCTTTATTGTCTGTAAATGATACATCATTGACCGTGGTAAGTACTCCATTTAAAACCGGGCAAAAGGTAATGAAAGGAGATGTTTTAATCGTTTTTGAAACATCTAAGACAACTTATGATGCGGTAGCAGAACAGGAAGGTTTTGTTCAATATTTGTGCACTGAAGGGGAGGATTATAATGTGAGCGATATAGCGGTAAAGATATTTTCTAGTGCTGAAGAAATTTCAGAAGATAAACGTTTAGCTCAGCCTGAAAAAAAACAGGATATAGAGTTGCCGATAGCAAATAAATGGACTGGGGAAACAATTTTTTCAAATGCTGCCTTGCAGTTGATGAAAAGTCTGGGATTTGACAAATCTATTTTTGCTGAAAAAGATTTTGTATGCAAAGCGGATGTTGAAAAAAAAGCCGGAATAGATAAGCAAAATCGAAAAGATTCTTCAAAAATAGAAGTCGCAGACATCATCTCTGATGAAGATGATGTATCTGTAGTCAAGATATCATCGAACAAAAAAAGAGAGGTACAGTATTTGAGTGCTGTACAATCAACCGGTCTGACAAGTACTGTTCACACCTATATAGAAACAGATGGATTGTTGAGTGTGCTCGACAAAAAACTCAAACTGCTGAAAGGTAGTCTTTTGCCTATAGTCATATATGAAGTGTCCAGATTATTGAATGAATTCAAAGAGTTGAATGCTTTTTTTTCGGATGATAAAATTGCTTACTACAACAAAGTAAATACCGGCTTTGCTGTCGACTTGGGAAAAGGATTGAAAGTACTCAAAATTGCAGATGCTGATTCCAAAACAATTACCGAAATTGAAGATGAAATTATTTCACTGTCAGATAAATATATCTCGGAAAAATTGACAATCGATGATCTCACTGATATTGGCTTTACTATAACTG
>VERM01000434.1 GCA_018882645.1 Ferruginibacter sp. | reverse complement strand
ATCTCATACAGTTCATCTGTAGTGAGTTCGTTGAAGTGTTTATAAATCCAGTTCATAATAAAATAAAAAATAAGGAATAATAAATAAGGAATAAGAAAGGAATTTTAGTCCCTTCAACCATCTTCAACCATTTTCAACAATCTTCAACTCTAATATCCATATTTCTCTTTCCATCTCTCCTTCAGAAATTTCCGAATTTCTTCTTCTCTTGCATTTTTTTGAGGAGAATATATTCTTGTCCCCGATATGGCTTCGGGAAGAAATTCCTGCAGAATGAAATTATTTTCGTAGAGATGCGCATATTTATACTCTTTACCATAATCCATTTCCTTCATCATTTTCGTGGGCGCGTTTCTCAGATGAAGCGGAACGGGTAAGTCACCTTTTTTTCTTACGATATCCTGTGCATCATTGATAGCGGCATAAGAGCCGTTGCTTTTGACCGACGTAGCGAGATAGATAGCGCATTGCGATAAAATGATTCTGCTTTCCGGATAGCCGATGACATTCACCGCCTGAAAAGTGCTTGTTGCCAGCAAAAGCGCATTGGGATTGGCATTGCCGATATCCTCACTGGCAAAAATCACCATTCTTCTGGCAATAAAAGAAACATCTTCGCCTCCTTCAATCATTCTTGCCATCCAGTACACCGCCGCATTAGGATCGCTGCCCCTTATGCTTTTGATGAAGGCAGAAATAATATCGTAGTGCTGTTCTCCTTTTTTGTCGTAGAGTGCGATTTTTTTCTGTGCAATCTGCATGACCAGCTCATCGGTGATGATGGCGTTGTCTTCGATGTTATCACATACCAGCTCGAGCAGATTCAATAATTTTCTCGCATCTCCCCCCGACATTCTTATCAGAGATTCAGATTCTTTAAGTGCAATATTTTTTTTCGACAAATAAATGTCTTTTTTCAACGCATTTTTCAGCACTTCCTCCAGATCTTTTTCCTGCAGCGGTTTTAATACATATACCTGAGCGCGACTGAGCAAGGCGCTGTTGACTTCAAAGGACGGGTTTTCTGTAGTAGCACCAATAAGTGTGATGATTCCTTTTTCCACAGCACCCAGCAATGCATCTTGTTGTGATTTGTTGAAACGATGAATCTCATCTATGAAAAGTATCGCGCCGGATTTTGTCTTCGCATCTTCAATCACTTCACGAATTTCCTTTACGCCCGATGCAATGGCGTTTAAAGTATAAAAGGGGACAGACAATGTATTGGCAATGATGGATGCGATGGTTGTTTTGCCTACGCCGGGAGGCCCCCATAATATGATGGAAGGAATCTTACCTTTTTCAATGGCAGTTCTTAAAATGCTTCCCTTGCCGGTCAGATGTTCTTGTCCGACCAATTCATCCAGAGTGGCCGGACGGAGTCGTTCTGCTAATGGCGGGGAGGTCATTATTGAAATTACAAATTTTCTACTGCTTTAAATCCAATTTTATCTGGAGTTCATCAAATTGTTTATCATCAATGGTGGAAGGAGCGTCTATCATGACATCTCTTCCGCTGTTGTTTTTAGGGAAGGCGATAAAGTCCCTGATGCTTTCACTGCCACCCAATAT
>VERM01000433.1 GCA_018882645.1 Ferruginibacter sp. | reverse complement strand
GGTGAGGAGGATGCCGTATGTTCTATAAAATCTTTTTGCTCGAGCCAAACTTCTTTGGGAGTGAGTTTGCGGGCTTCTTCTTTTGTGTTTATACCTTCCAATTTAATCAGAGATTCATCAATGGTTCGGGTCGTTGCTTTTTCAATGAAATAGGGAATAAAGCTATCTTTTTTTTCCTGTATAAAAATGGTTTCTAGTCCTTTAAGGGCGGTTTCCTTTCCGAGATTATGTTGCAGAATCAGATCTCCTTTCAGTCCGTGACTTGCTGCGAGTTTACCTATTTTAAAATACTGAGACATATTGCGGTTGCAAGATAATTTAAAAGTTTAGGAGTTGAGCTGTTTAAAAGTTTTGTAAAAATGAATTTACATTTCCCAAAAATTCAATAATCAAAATACCTGTTCGCATTATTGAATATCTATACGCCCGGGCACCCATAAATTTCTCCCGGTTTTTATAATCAGTTCTGATCCTGCATTGATGGTTTGCGTGGAGTTGAGGATACTCTGTCCATTCTTCGGATTAATGAAGATTCGTGATTTGCCGGTGAGGTTGGCGGGAGGCAGCATAGAATCCTGCCAGTTAGATAGATCGTTCCAGTTGCCATTACCGTCAAAGAAATAATCTGCTCCGCAATCGAGCCTGTAATGTTGAAAAAAACTCCAGAGTAAATCGGTGGCATTTATTTGATAAGACACAGGATTGTTGTTGGGATTACCTCCCGGCCAGCTATGTCCGCCATCAGATGTGGCAAATTGATGAAACTCTGTATTGCAGATCCCATTATGGATACGGATATGGGTGTAATTGGTGTCCCTTCCGTTTACAATGGTATCATTGATTACACATTGATTGATGTATTTCCAAATTTTCATGGTGCTGTCCTGTGAAATAAAGTTGACCCCTGATGGTCCAACACCAACACCTCCATTATAAGGAACGGCGTCATCTACTTTGGAGTGAATATTGATGATAGGCATTTTACGCAAAGGATTACAGGGGAAAAAAGCTTGTGTAGCTGAAATTGTTGCAATAGCAGCGATTCTGTTGGATAGCTCACAGGCCAGACGAAAACAAAGCATAGCTCCATTGGAAGATCCCGCAGCATAGACCCTTGTGGTGTCTATACTGTATTTTTCAAATAGGGAATCCAGCATATTGTTTGTAAATCCAACGTCATCAATATTATAATTCATCGCAGGTGGACAACAGGCGCCGGCATTCCACGTTCGGATGTTATTGATGACGGTTCCTTCGGGATAAACGAGAATGAATTTGGCAGAATCTGATTTCTGGTTCAGTTTGCTCATATAAGCAATGGCTCTCCATCCGAGTTGAGATTGTGTGGCTCCATTTTGGCCACCATGAAAACACAAAACAAGCGGATACTTGCTGTCAGGTGAATAACCTGAAGGAAGATGCGTCATGAAAGTGCGCCAGCGGTTTTTGAAGTACACGCTGTCATAGATGTCTTGTGATTTCAATGAATTTAAAAAAGCAAGGAGAGTATACGAAAAGAGAATCAGCTTCTTCATCTAGAAAAGATTATGACAATACTGACTAAATTATTAAACTGAGGTT
>VERM01000432.1 GCA_018882645.1 Ferruginibacter sp. | reverse complement strand
AATCAGAGATAAGTAAATAAAAATGTATAAAACTACAATTATATGTGCTTAAAAGTGTAATATTTTACATAAATTGTGACTTATTTGATATTTACAATGAAAAGGTCTGCCTATAATCAATTATTGGAATGGAAGAATAACCCCGGCAAAAAGCCATTAATCATCCAGGGCGCAAGACAAGTAGGAAAAACCTGGCTTATGCGCGAATTTGGCAAAAACGAATACCCGCAAACAGTCTATTTCAATTTTGAAACGAATAAAGCCCTGCATTCTATTTTCAAATCGGGTATTGATACAGAGAAAATAATTTCTTCCTTGGGCATCATAGCGGGTTTTACAATTGATCCGGATAAATCGTTGATTATCTTAGATGAAATACAGGCTTGTCCGGAAGCCATCACCGCGTTAAAATATTTTCAAGAGAACAGCCCATCGTATAACATTTTTGCTGCCGGCTCTTTGCTCGGAGTTGCTATCCATGGAGGAGTATCCTTTCCGGTTGGTAAAGTCGATTTCCTGACAGTACACCCACTCGACTTTCATGAATTTCTTGATGCAGCGGGTCAGTCACAATTATTAAATGCGATTGAGTCCGGGGATACCGCCGTAGTAGAAAATTTCAATGATCAACTGATTGAGTTGCTGAAGCAATATTATTTTGTTGGCGGAATGCCAGAAGCAGTAAGTGCATTCATAAAAGATTTTGATTACCACAATGTTCGACAGATTCAAAATAATATTTTAAATGCGTATGAAAATGATTTTTCGAAACATGCGCCGACATCTCAACTGCCAAGGATTCGGTTGGTTTGGCAATCTATTGTTGGACAATTAGCTAAAGAAAATTCAAAATTTATTTATAGCATTTTGAGAAAGGGCTCAAGAGCAAAAGAGTATGAATTGGCTATTGAATGGTTAAAAGATGCCGGGTTAATTCATAAAGTTATACGGGTTAAAAAACCGGGTCTTCCAATCAATGCATATGCCGACTGGGCTGATTTTAAAATATACATGAATGATATTGGCCTGATGTGCGCACTCGGTGATTTGAGTGCCGAAATCATATTAAGTGGCCACGAATTATTCAAAGAGTTCAAGGGAACTATTTCTGAACAATTTATCATGCAGCAACTGATTGTTCGGGGATACCGACCTTATTACTGGGCGCCGGAAAACTCACAAACAGAGATTGACTTTTTGATTCAGCGAGAAAATCAGGTTGTTCCGATTGAGGTAAAATCTGCAGAAAACCTGAAGTCGAGGAGCCTTAGAAGTTATTATGATAAGTATCAACCAAATCTTTGTATAAGAACCTCACTTGCCGGATTTAAGAAGCAGGACTGGATGCAAAACATACCGCTCTATTTTTTTCATCAATGGCTTAGGGCAAAATAGAAGGGCAGATATTATGAGGAACGGGGGGCTAGTGGCTACGTGTAATATCTAGTACTTTATCTGACAAGCCGGGTTGTTTTTTTCTGCGAGCTGCAGGTAACCCGGCTGCTGTTTGATTAACTTAGCCCTGATTTTATGTCTCGTGGCTTTAGATTATAAAAACTTTCTTCTGTCATAAAAATTATAAT
>VERM01000080.1 GCA_018882645.1 Ferruginibacter sp. | reverse complement strand
GTTGCAGAGTTACTGCCTTATTTGTCTGACCATATGGATGTCAATGCCATTTATTATGGCGAAAATGACGCAGCAGCGAAAAAGATGATTCGGGAAAAAGCTTCGCTCAATGTTAAAAGGGTTGTGATGCATGATTCTGTAAACTGGATGGATGAAAAGAATGAATCACCATATTTTATCAACGATTTTCAGGAAGTGAAGACGACCTGGCATCCGATTGAAAATATTGGAGGGGCGAAGGCGGGGTATTAGTACATTTAATTTTCATGTCAAATTTATATATATGAATCTTAACAAATCATACTCGTAATTTCTATCTAACTTTATACAATAAAACTGACTATATGAGTAAAGCTATGATCGCCCTTCTTGTTCTGTTAGGGTTGTTTTTAATTTTTGGATTTTATGGATGTAATACATACAACGGCTTGATAAGGTCTGATCAGGAAGTGAAAAAAGTATGGAGCAATGTAGAAGCAAATTACCAAAGAAGGACTGATTTATACAGCAGTGTCATCAAAACAGTTGAAGGTTCGGCAAAGTTTGAAAAATCAACCCTCAAAGAGGTATTGGAGGCAAGATCCAAAGCCACATCTATAAAGGTAGACATCAATGATCCGGCCTCTCTTGAGGCATATCAAAAAGCCCAGGCAAGTTTGCAAGGTTCGTTCAGTAAGTTACTGGCAATAAGCGAGAACTATCCTGATCTTAAAACTACTGCTGCATTTCGTGATTTCCAAACTCAAATAGAAGGAACTGAAAATCGAATCAATGTTGCAAGGCAGGATTATAACAAAGCTGTGGAAGGATTCAATTTAAAAGTAAAGACTTTCCCCAGAAATATTCTGGCAGGTATGTTCGGATTCAAAGAAAAAGCTTTTTATAAAGCCGATGCCGGAAGTGAAAAGGTCCCCGAAATTAAATTCGATATCGAGTAAATGCAATCACTGAATGCCTCGCTCTACTGACCGGGGCATTTTTTTAATCACTTCCGATGTTTACCTTTCGTAAAAAAAAATCATTTTTCAACAAAGAAGAAAATGAAAAAATCATTTCTGCCATTCGTGATGCAGAGAAAAATACAAGCGGAGAAATTCGATTGTTTGTTGAAAGCAAAAATGCTTACATGAATCCGATTGACCGCGCGGCTGAAATTTTCTTCAATTTAGAGATGCAGAAAACACAGCAACGAAATGGTGTGCTGATTTACATTGCCATCAAAAGCAGGGAGCTGGCTATTTTTGCGGATGAAGGTATACATCAGATGTTGGGCACTACTTACTGGAAAGTTTCAGTGGCAAATATGATAGAAGAGTTCAAACAAAATCATATTAGTGATGGAATAATAAAGAGTATTTTATCTATCGGTAAAACACTTGCGGAAAAATTTCCGTACGATGGGGCTGAAGATAAAAATGAATTGCCAGATGAGATTGTCTTTGGCAATTGAATAGACAATAAGCAAAATGAAAAAAGCTTTTTTCTTAATTATAAGCGTATTCGGGATTATCCTGAATACCTTCTCGCAATCCTCTGGGGTTTCTATAGAAAACATTATTAAGAACAGGCCTTCTCCTCCTAAATTGGCGAATGACTATGCCGGGATTCTAACTTCTGATCAATCTCAGGCACTTGAGGCCAAACTGGTAAAACTAGATGACAGTACATCTACTCAGATTACCATAATTATCGTGCCTTCACTTGGAGGGATGGATCCGGCTGAAGTGGCATTAAAAATTGGCAGATCGTGGGGGGTAGGGAATAAAAAAAATAACAGCGGAGTTGTTTTTTTAATTGCAACGGAGGATCGAAAGGTAAACATTTCTCCGGGATACGGACTTGAAGGGGCACTTCCGGATATTACGGCAGGCCATATCATAAGGGATGTGGTTGCCCCCAATTTCAAAAGAGGCAATTACTATCGCGGTATAAACGAGGGTGCTGATGCTATAATCAAGGCCGTCAAGGGAGAATATAAAACACCCAGAGATAAAAGATCGGGTTCCTCTCCATTAAAAATTGGATTGATTATTTTAATTGTCATCATCATTCTGATAATATTCTCCGGTGGCGGAGGTGGAGGCACGTTTATGAGCAGAAGGGGTGCCGGTCCGTTCTTCTTTCCTATGGGAGGGGGATTCGGATCAGGCGGTGGTGGGAGTTCCGGAGGCGGTGGATTTGGCGGATTCGGTGGCGGTAGTTTTGGAGGCGGGGGAGCGAGCGGCAGCTGGTAAAAAAAAGCCGGACAACAACATCATGTTATCCGGCAACTTAAATATGATTTACATCGTATTATTTCATTTTTTCTTTAATGTAGTCTTCAATTTCCCTTCCTTTTGATTTGCCCAATTTATCCAGATTGTCTTTGATGGCCATGTCAACATACATACGGTATTGTTCCGGTATCATTTTCCGGAAAGAAGCTACTTTGTCAATTCCGTCTTTGATTTTATTTTGGTCATTCATCTTGTTCAGAAAATCAATGAATGACATCGAACTGTAAATTTTTTCTTCGCTCAATGGCATTTCATCATAGCTTTTCGACACGATACCATAGTCCGATTCATTTCCTTCTTTAATGACTATAGTATTTATCGCATTACTTAGAGCGCCTTTTGCATCGCCGCTATATTTTTTGGCTAAAGTATATGCATCAGCTGGATTTAATTCCGCCAGACCATTTAGTGCAGCACCGGCAACACTATATGAAGAATCGTTGATGGCGGATTTGTATATTTTTTCATATTTTTTGTCTCCGGTTTTAGAGAGAAAAGAAATTGCAGCCGCTCTGGTTTTTTTACTGGGTTCAGACGCAGCCATTTTTTCAATCTGTTTAAGGGCAGCCGCATTTTTATTCAAATCAGAACTTTCAATGTTGGCAATCGTCTCAGATCTAAGGCCGGGGAAAGGATCATTCAGTCCTTGTATAAGCTCAACCATGTTATTCTTTGCGAAAAAATCCAAAGCTTCTTTTCTGTCAAGATATTTTTTCCCGTACTTCCATTGTGCCAAATAATTTTCTTTCGACTTGTTGTCCTTAAATACTCCCAATAAAATTTTATCAGCATCAACGCTAATCCATTCAGGTTTCTTTGCGGTATTGAAATAAAAAGAATCCGCTGCAGATGAGATGGTGATCTGATAACGTGATTTCTTTCCATCTGCATACATTTCCACAGCAACAGGCAGTGTGAATATTTTTTCAGTTTGCTGCTTTATAATTACACCGGCTTTGCCTGGTGTGCTGTAATCGTAGCTGATGTTTAGCACAGGATGCCCGCTGCCGTAGTACCATTGGTTCCAAAACCAGTTGAGATCTTTTCCGGTGATCTCCTCAAAAGACAGTCTCAATTGGGCTGCTTCGCCGGTTTTAAATTTATTGTCTGTCAGGTATTTGTTAAGCGATGCGAAAAATGCGTCATCTCCAACATGGTTTCGCAGCATATGGAGAATTCGGCCTCCTTTATTATAACTTACTGCATCAAATACATCCTCTTTGCTGGCATAAAAATATCTTACCAAATCTTTATTTTCACTGCCACTCATCAGATAACCCTGCATGTCATTGTAGTTATGAGCATCTGCAAAGTCTTTTCCGTATTTATATTCAAACCAAACATATTCACTGTAATTGGCAAAACTTTCGTTTACAGTGATATTGCTCCAACTCTCTGTAGTAACCAAATCGCCAAACCACTGATGAAACAATTCGTGGGCAATGGTTTCTTCCCATCTGTTTCCATCAACAAGCTGACGGGCATTTTGATATGCAGATTCCTGATGCAGTGTGGATGTTGTATTTTCCATCGCCCCGCTTACATAATCACGTCCTACAATTTGTGCATATTTCTGCCATGGGAATTCCACCCCTAATTTCTCCGAAAACAATTTCATCATCTCGGGCGTGTTTCCAAAAATACCAAGGGCATAGGGCGCATATGCTTTCTCAACATAATAACTCACTTCTTTACCATTATAACTGTCTTTAAGGACTTCGTATTCACCCACACCCATGAAAAACAGATAGGGTGCATGAGGCAGATCCATTAGCCAATTGTCGGTTCTTGTTCCGTCGCTGTTTTTTACTTGGGACTTCAGAAGTCCGTTGCTTAGTGTTACATATCTATCTGGAACAGTCATGGAAATTTCTTGGGTTGTTTTTTGATTGGGTTTATCAATGGTTATCATCCATGTGCTATTGGATTCGGTTTCACCTTGCGTCCAAATTTGTGTAGGCTTGTTTTTTTCATTCCCTGTGGGGTTGATGAAGTAGAGACCTTTGGCGTCTGTAATGGCTGCACTTCCTTTGACGTTTAGCTCATTTGGTTTACTGGTGTATTCGAAGTAGAGCGTATACTTTTCCTGTCTGGTGTATGACTTATCTAATTTGATATTCAACTCATCATTGACGTAAGTATATTTCAATGGAGTTTTTTTTGAATCTTTTACAAGCGATACTTCTTTGATATCCATTCCTTTGGCGTCAAGTAAGAGAGAGTCAGTCGGATTGAAATGCGGCTGTAGTGTAAGCCATTCTTTCCCGTACAAATAGCTCTTATTAAAATCAAACCGTACATCCAGTTTGGTATGCACAAGATCATTGATTTTTGGGGCACTATTTCGGAATTGCATTCTCCAGCTTGTATCTACCAGAGCGTCTAAGTTTTGGGCTTTACCTAAGATGGGTATTAAAAAAATCCAGATTGATAAGTAAAAATTTCTCATTGATTTTGATTGAGTTTGTGATCAAGTAAAAATGCTGTATGAAACTATTGTAAAGTTAATGCATTGCCACCGAAGCTGGTTTTGATTTTTTATGAATGGCAAATAGCAGATATTGATTAGCTTTGAGTCTTATTTCAAAGTCAGAGATGAAACTGTGTAAAACGATATGCATGCTGCTTTTGGTTAATTTCAATCTTGCAGCACAGAAGAATTACTTTCTCTATGTGCAGACCGAAAATAAGCAGCCTTTTTCCTTAAGAATGGAAGGCAAAATCTACAGTTCGGATGAGCTGGGCTACCTGATTGTTCCCAGAATTCTTGCGGGTGATTATACCTTGATTGTTGATTTTCCTAAAAAGAAAACATCTTCTTTGTATTATGATATGACACTTAACCATCAGGATATGGGTTTTATCTTAATGAACGATGCTGATAAAGGCTGGGTTCTTCAGAACCTTCTGTCACCTGATAGGATTGTATCGAGAGATAAAGACGACGAAAAAAAGCAGGATGCAGATCAGGGGAAAGATGAATTCACCGAAATGCTATCTCAGATAACGGGCGCATCTCAGCAAGATAAGGTTGATAAAGATATTTTGAAAAATCAGAATCAAGCAGGTGTGGAAATAATCGATACGTTAAAAACTACTGAGGGTTTGAATGATGCTCCAAAAGATTTCCTTGTTCAAAGATTTACCACTTTTTTGGATGACAATGGAAGATCGGCATCCTATTTGGTGAAGGAGAGTGGCGGCGTGGATACAGTACATCTGCTTTTTCCCGGTGAATTCCCGGATACAACTCTTTCATCTGGGGGTAATATTTCCGCGAATGACACTTTATCAAAAAAACAAACTGTGACGCCTGAAGCATCAGAAAATAAATATGTAACAAATAGCAAAACATTAGCCTGTAAAGAATTTGCGGAGGAGAGAGATTTTCTTCATTTGAGAAAAAAAATGGTCACTCAGGATAATGAAGGCAAAATGATAGATGTGGCTGCCAGGGCATTCCGATCCAAATGTTACAGCACTGACTACATCATGCGCCTTGCGGTAATTTTTTTAAAAGACGACAACAGGCTGCAGTTTCTTTTGAATTCACGTAATGCGGTAAGCGATGCTGAAAATTTCATCAATCTTCAAACCCTGCTTTCCGAAGAAAAAAACATTTTGTTTTTTAAGGAAGCATTCCTTCAATAAACTTCAGCATGTTAAGATTTTTCATAGAAGTGGCGTATAGGGGTACAGCATATGCAGGATTCCAGATTCAGGAAAATGCCAATACTGTCCAATCTGAAATTGAAAAGGCCATGGGTATTTTTTTCAGGACGAAATTTGAGTTGACAGGATCTTCCAGAACTGATGCAGGCGTCCATGCGTTTCAGAATTTTTTTCATTTTGATGCTGATTTTTCAGAAGGGGAAATACACGCTGCAGCATACCACTTGAATGCGATTCTGCCCGATGATATTGTCGTTAAGAAAATCTTCCGTGTGGCTGATGATGCTCATTGTAGGTTTGATGCGATCTCCAGGACGTACGAGTATAATCTGTACCATTTCAAAAATCCATTTTTAAAGGATACGGCATATTTTTTTCCGTACCCAGTTGATTTGAAAAAAATGAACGAAGCTGCCGAGCTCATCAAGCAAACCCATCATTTTGAATCTTTTTGCAAGAAAAATGTTCAGGTGCGACATTATTTATGCGACATCATGGAAAGCGAATGGCTTCAAAGGGATGGAGCTACGCTTGTATATCGAGTGCGTGGCAACCGTTTCTTACGTGGTATGGTGAGAGGATTAGTGGGAACAATTTTGAGGGTAGGCAGGGGAAGACTCAGTCTGACGGAGTTTAAGGATGTCATTGTAAGCAATAATCCATCCAGGGTTGATTTTTCAGTACCGGCACATGGACTTTCCTTGATGAGCGTGGATTATGGGGGAGAGGTTCAACAGAAAAAAACGAAGAGAGTGTAGAATATTTTCGAGAAGAAAACCGTTGTTGTTTGATTCTATTGTTTATTGGCTCTATGAGTT
>VERM01000431.1 GCA_018882645.1 Ferruginibacter sp. | reverse complement strand
GATACGCGAACGATACGCATCTGATTTCCGATATGTAAAGTATGACGCACTGATATATTGTCTGTTGTAAAATGCCGTACCGTCGACACTTCCGGACATCTGTGAAAAATATTTCCCATAAATTAAAGTTCCTGTCAATCTTGTTTTTTCTGAAAAACTATATTCGAGTCTAAGGTTCAGGGATGTCTTGTCATAATCTGAAGAGGTCATCCATGAATTGACCTGTCTGCTGCTCAATCCGGCAATATAAAAACCAAATTTTTTTATTTGTCCGCCGGCGCCGAATTGAACTCTCCGAAAGCCCCAATTGTCTGCCTGTACGCCAATTTTTGCTGTAGGCACTGAAGTGGGTTTTTGAGTAATGAAATTGATTGTTCCGCCCACAGCCTCAGGGCCATAGATTGAAGAAACAGGGCCTTTAATCACTTCAATGCTGCTGATGGCAAACTGATTGACTTCAAGTAAAGCGTTGTGATTAAAAATTCCAAGCGGACGAATAGGCAAACCATCTTCCATATATAAATAATATGCACTGGTACCCATAGGCTGACGAATGGACATACCATGCTGTTCATTGTTGTAGCTTGGCATAATTACTCCCGGTGTCTTGTTTATGATTTCATAAACCTGATTGGCTTTTGTCTCATTTATCAAGCGTGGAGAAAGCCTGGATATGGCAACAGGTATTTGTGTTCTTATTCCCGCTTCCCTGTTGGCCGTAACCACTATATTTTGCAGTTCATTTATGTTAGGTTTTAGTGGAATAGCCATTTTATCCCGGACAGGCAAAAACACATCAGTATATCCGATGAAATGCACATGAATAGTGTCGGATGGCTTAATTCCCTTTAATACAAATCTTCCTTCCGAATTGGAAATGGTATTTTTAGATGAAGAGACCACTTGCAATACGGCTCCGGCAACAGGCTCTTTAGTATCATTGTCATACACTCTCCCTTCAATGTTTTGAGCCATTATAGATGATGAAATAAAACAAACAAAGAACAATAAAATTTTATCCATGATTTATATGATTTTAAAAATAATGATATGAATGATCTGCATGAAAGCAGGAATTACATTTACCTACACAATGAGATTTTTTGTTTTACACTTTTCATTTAACAAATCGCGATAAGACAAAGTAATTTTGCAAGGATGCAATAAACATCGCAACCATATTTATGCGGTATTTGTTTGAATGAAATGAAACCAATAATCCAAAGTGAAGATTCAATAAAAAAAGGCGGATTAAACCGTTCCTGGCGGTCGAAGCAATTCATTAAAAAAGTCTCGGGTGTCACCGATGACCAGAGGATATATATTATTGGATAGCATTAAAAAAGTATTTAGTTCAGGCAAAAAAGCATAGAAGGATTTTGATGATATTGGACTTTCCGGATTGATTTCTGATTTTTTATTTTGTTCTTTCTGATCTTTTTTTTCTTCTTCCTGCATTTTTTTCATCATCTGGCACTTTCCCTTGCAGCGCATCTTGGGCTTTGATTTATTTACACAGTCTTTGGCATAGGCGGCGGTATTCAGGTAATAATCAGCGAGAATAATGTTCTTGCTAAAACTTTGCG
>VERM01000079.1 GCA_018882645.1 Ferruginibacter sp. | reverse complement strand
ATATTCTCCCGGATAGCCCATGGAAGCGGAAAGATCGTAGGGGCCAACAATTATACCATCAATATCCGGCACTGCATATATTTCCTCAAGATTGTTCACGGCTTCAATATGTTCTATCTGCGCAATCAGAACAGCTTCATTTTTTACCCATTCCTGATATGTATTGAATGCTGTCCCATATTTCTGAGCTCTATTAAGACCGACACCTCTTTTTCCCAAAGGAGGATATTTGACATAATTCACCGCCTCAATTGCTTCCTCTTTGTTTTTAATCATAGGAACAATTACTCCATCTGCGCCTGCATCCAAAACTCTTTTTATTACGACTTCTTCATTCTTACTAACGCGAACAAGTGCCTGCATGCCATTCCCCTGAATATGACCAATTAAATTCATAACCGTTTCAATGCTGATTGCGGCATGTTCAATGTCTATGGCAAGCCATTCAAAACCTGCAGTAGAAAGAATTTCAATTACCGATTGATGAGGAATTGTTAACCAGGAACCGATTGTTATTTCCCTGTTTTTAAGCTTTTGCTTAAGGTTGCTTTTATGATGTGAAAAGTTTTGCATTGACTTTAATTACGATCTTTTTAAGTGTATTTATTTGACCATCCACAGAAAATTGGGGATGGTGAATATCTTGAGGAAAAAATACAGCCATAAATCCGGGAATCAAATTAATGTCTGATGTAGGCGATGAGGTTTCCTGATAAAACTGACAATCTGAAGCTTCATCATAAGATTTTTCAATTTGTACAGAATTTTTATCGTACAATTTTATTTTTTCTTTGCCAGAAAATAATATTTGAATATCTACCTCCTTGATGTGAGATTCAATAATGCGTGGTGCTGACTGGGTTTCATAACTCATTACTTTAAAGTAATAATCGGAATGATTTTTATAAACACCGTCTGGTGTGTATATATTCAATTGAGCCAGTTCAGAAAAGATATTTTCAAATATCGGTGCCTTGAAATATAGCCTCCAATTGTTGATTTGATCGTGTATCATAACAATAATTTATAAATAGCCTCCGCAATTAAAAAATCCTGCGGCTCATCTATATCCACAGCCTCAATTTTATCTATTTCAAACATGAAAGGCTTTAATCCAATCCTTTTGTCTCTGGCTTTTTTAAAAGAATCTTTGGTAAAAATATAAAAATTTGAATTTTCCTCGTAAAGCGGATCCAGATCCTGTGTTCTCAGTAATTCGTTCGGATTATGATTGAACGGATCTCCATTACTTTTGTACAATCTGGTTTGAATTTTGGTTACAGAAAAAATGGAATCATAAGAACCTGATTGAGTAAAGTCAATCATTTTTTCTATAGCTGCGTCGACAGATGAAGTTTTTAATAGAGGGTTGGTACTATGTGTTTGAAGATAAAAATCCGCTTCAACTTTATTAATATCACATTCAATGACTTTATTCATCGAGACAAAATCACCGATGATTT
Source organism: Ferruginibacter sp. (assembly GCA_018882645.1). Taxonomy (GTDB): domain Bacteria; phylum Bacteroidota; class Bacteroidia; order Chitinophagales; family Chitinophagaceae; genus Ferruginibacter. Next base: position 5,344 of record VERM01000079.1, on the reverse strand, counting down.
CGGCAGGACGGTCAACTAGAATTACCTTATCCGAAAAATTTTCCAAAATATCAGCTTTAATGCTTTCACTATCTGTATTAACCACAACACTATTAATATATTCAGATTTCAATAACGATTCCATTACCCTGTGATACAAAGGCTTTCCAGCAAAATCCTTTAAATTTTTATTAGGAACACGCTCAGAGTTTCCCTTCATAGGTAATAATGCCACAATTTTCATCTTAAATTGATTGGTGATGTTTCAAATATACATAAAGCTTCGCCGCTCTCAGTCACATATATACATGCGAATAAGATTCAATACCTATTCAATTCAAAAACAGAAAGCTATCGTTGGAAAATGCATTAACACATCAGATTGATTGTTAAATGCAGAGAAAGCAAGTACTTTACAGGATTTTTGGATTGAACATATAGTGGTGCAAAGGTACAATTTTATCCCAACAAATGCAATAGCTTACGCATGTTTCAGGAATTAATAAAGATATGATAACACCTTTTTTTCTAAAAATGAAAACAATTTGATTGCATTAAAAGAAGCTGAAATAACATTCACCTCTTTACAAAACGATATACACCTGACTTTCCCTCTGAAGAATAGGCCGTCACAAAGTATGTTCCTGGCAAAAGCCTTGACACGTCTATTTGTGTCGGATTAGAACCGGCAATAATCTGATGTGCAGTTCTTTGAATTTGTTTGCCCGAAATATCAGCTATTTGAACTTCTATCTTCAAAGGCCTGTCTGAACTGATGTGAATATTGATAGGAGATTTTTCAACCAAAGAAGGTATAATATTCATAATCTGAAGTCCTGACTGACGATTGTTCACCAAGATGATTTTACTGTATTTCAGCTCGTTATTTTTCCCCACAGATTTAATACGATATTGAGAAACACCGTTATACTGATTGTTTATATCAGTAAAAACATATGTTCTGCCAACTGTATTTCCTAAAGTAGAAACCGAACCGATTTTTTCAAAATGACCACCTGTTTTTCTTTCTACTTCAAAACGTATTGTATTTTTTTCTGCTTCCGTCGCCCAGCTCAAATCCACATTACTCCCTCTTCTGGTTCCTGTGAATATAGAAAACGACACAGGAAGACTAGCAATACATACGGAGAACTTCGCTTTGTAATTGACTCCAGATTTATTGATATAATATACAGATGAACAAGGACCATAATTGTAATCAGCCTGGGTATATATTTCAAGGATGTATTCACCGGCAGATAATCCTGAAAGCAAATCTATAGACGCATCTGCTTTTTCCCATACCTGATCGAGACAGGAGGGATTTACAGGAGAAGGATTTTCAGTAGAAAATCCAAGATCTACTTTAGTGAACGAACCGGTTGGAGTTGTTCCGGAAGGATAAATCCTGTAGTAAAGCAATCCGTTCAAAATATCATTGAATCCACACCTGTATGTTTTATTCTGAGCTCCCGAAAGAGTAAGCGTTTTTCCACTACAGAAATCTCCAAGATCCAATCCATCAAAATCAGCATTGGTGGATGTTCCAGGAGCCTGTAAATTATAATACGTGTTGCCTGTATTATCTATATTCAGTATGGCATAGCTTTCAAAAATACCTGCTTGATCATCATTTTTTACAGTAAAGGTGGCCTTATAATTGGCTCCACCATCATTGGCAAAAAATGTTCCGGAACCCCCAATATCTGTGTAGTTTGCAGTAGTATATACTTCAATCACATATTCTCCGTCACAGAGTCCATTTAGCAAATCAATGTCGACACCGGATGCTTGCCATGTCTGATTCTGACAACCTGATCCGGCTCCCGCATCATTTGATGAAAATCCCAGCGATACCCCAATAAAAGATCCTGGCGTCTGACTGCTGGGGTATACTCTGTATAATAAACTTCCTCCCGTGATATCCAGAGAATTGCACTTGAAAGTTTTATTTTGAGCTCCATTCAATTTCAGTGTCTGACTTAAATTGAATGTTCCCAAAGAGCCCGAAAAATCTGGATTGGATGTGCTTGCTTTTAAATCAAAAAACTCATTCCCTGTGCCTCTGTTCACAATTAAATAGCTCTGGAAAATGTCACCAAAGCCTTGTGCAAAAGCAGCAGAAACTAAAAAGTTAAGCAGCAGGATAACAGAAAATTTTCTGATGAATGTACTGGACATGGCGAAAATTTTATTCAAATGATTAGAAGACAAAATTAAATAATTCAGTTTATTGTCCTTTAAAATAACGGCTGATCTTTTCAGTCAGCTCTTGATAATCCACATACCCTTCCGTAAGTTGATAAAATTTTCCATCAGCATCTTGTATGTATACTGCAGGAAAACCGGCGACCTGTAACTGCTTCACGAGATTAAACTCCTCATGAGCCATCTTTCTGTAATCTTCGCTTTTTAGTTGTTGAAAAAAAGCTTCTGTATCCAAACCATATTTATCCAGTATATGCCTGTATGCCTCATCATCTGTCAGATCCCGTCCCTCATAATGCAGCGCATGTTGAAAGTCTGCCGCGAATTGAACAACCTTATCGGGAAGCATTTGTTTGAGTACGCACAAGGCAATAGCGGGTTTTTCTGAATTTGGATACCAATCACTTTGGTCAGGATTAAAAATATGCCAGAGATAATCTTTGCCAAATTCCACACCGGTGCGCTCTTCAACAGTTTTATATGCCTGAGCAATAAATCCTGCCACCGCATTGATATGTATCGGTTTCTCCGGAAGTATCATTCCAGCACTCAACACCTCAAATTGCAGCTTGTCTTTATATTGATCAGCGATTTGTTTGATCACCGGGCTAAATCCATAGCACCAGCCGCAGTAAGCATCGTAGATGTATATTAATAGGGGCATATCGCTGCGCGCGTTTATGGTTTGTTGTTTGGTGTTTGGTGTTTTGTGGGGTTTGGGGTTTGGGAGTTGTCAACCTTTGAACCTCTTGAACCTCTTGAACCTCTTGAACCTCTTGAACCTTTTAAACATCTTAAATCTCGCCAAAGGCAGGAAAAAATCAATGTGCTTCCAGCCAGTTCTTCCCAAAACCAATCTCCGCAATAGCAGGTACACCGTTTGGTAAAACCAGTGCATGCTGCATACATTCTAAAATAACGGGTTTTACTTCATCCAATTCGGAACTAAGCACATCAAAAACCAATTCGTCATGTACCTGCAAGATCATTTTTGATTTGAACTGATGTTTGTTGAAAGCCTCATGAATTTTGATCATCGCCAGTTTAATCATATCTGCTGCCGTTCCCTGTATCGGAGAGTTGATGGCATTCCTCTCCGCAAACCCACGAACAGTGAAATTGGCAGACCCAATATCTTTCAGCCAGCGCTTACGACCCATCAGCGTTTGTACATAACCGTTATCCTTGGCAAATGCAATGCTGTTGTCCATATATCGCTGAATATCCGGGAACTCTTTTTTGTAATTGTCGATAATCTCCTTCGCCTCTCCTCTCGAAATGCCCAAATTCTCTGCCAATCCAAAAGCACCTTGTCCATAAATAATACCAAAATTCACACTTTTGGCTTTATATCTCATTTCTTTTGTCACATCTTCTTCAGCAACATTAAAAACCTTCGCCGCCGTGGCAGTATGTATATCTTTACCGGTCCTGAACGCCTCACACATGTTCTTATCACCGCTTATTGCCGCAACGATCCTCAATTCAATCTGTGAGTAATCCGCTGAAATCAATGCATAATCCTCATTTCGAGGAATAAACGCTTTACGAATCTCCCTGCCTCTGCTGGTACGAATGGGTATGTTTTGTAAATTGGGATTGTTGCTGCTGAGCCTGCCCGTAACTGCCACCGCCTGCGCATAACTCGTATGTACACGTCCTGTTTTGGGATTGATCAATAAAGGCAACGCATCCACATAGGTTGATTTTAATTTAGCCAGCTCGCGATAGGACAGTATATCATCGCATATTTTGTGCTGATGCGCCAGCTTGGTCAATACATCCTCTCCGGTAGCGTACTGTCCTGTTTTGGTCTTTTTCGCCTTAGGATCGAGCTTCAGTTTTTCAAACAAAACCTCACCGAGTTGTTTGGGTGAAGCCAGATTGAATCGAACTCCAGCCTGCTCATATACCAACTCTTCCGCTCTTTTGGCTTCCGTATCCAGTTCTTTCGAATAACTGTTTAAAAATTCGACATCAACCTTTATCCCTTCAAACTCCATGTCTGCAAGCACTCCGACAAGAGGGTTTTCAACTTCATAATAAACCTTTTCTACCTGATGTGACAATATTCTCGGAAGAAAAATATTTTTCAATTGCAAGGTAATGTCTGCGTCTTCTCCGGCATACTCCACAATTTTTTCAATGTTCACGTCCCTCATATTGCCCTGATTTTTTCCTTTTTTGCCAATGAGTTCTTCAATGTGAACGGGCTCATATCCCAGATATTTGGCACTCAGCAGATCCATGTTTCTTTTTCCCTCCGGCTCTATCACATAATGCGCCAGCATAGTATCAAAAATATTCCCCTTCAATTGAATATCATACCACTTCATCACCAGCATATCGTATTTAAGATTCTGGCCTATCCAGATTTTATTCGCATCCGTAAACAAAACAGAGAATCGTTGCAGGAATTTTTTACAGGCTGTTTTTTCAGATGGACAGGGAACATAATAGGCCTCTCCGGGCTGCACACAAAAACTTATTCCTACGAGTTCCGCAAGATTGGCATCTACATGGGTGGTTTCGGTATCAAAACAGATTTCTTTTTCTTTTTTCAATAATGACAACAAAGCATCTATTTCTGAATCGCTTTGAATCAGATGGTATTGATGAGGCGTGTTGTGAATATTTTTTTCTATAACAAATACCTGTTTTTCAGAAGGCTCATTATCACTTTTCTCTTCACTTGTCAAAACATTATTACCAAACAAATCCATCTGCTCTCCCAATTTAACGGATGTTATATTTTCTACAACAGATGGAATTTCCTCTCCAAGTATTCTTTTGCCGAGTGTTTTAAATTCAAGATCAGTGAAAATTCCAATCAGGGCTTCTTTATCATAAGCTCCCAGCGAAAAGTCTTCTTCATGAAAAGACACAGGCACATTCGTGATAATGGTAGCGAGTTTTTTACTCAAGACCGCCATCTCTTTGCCGTTACGGATTTTTTCTCCCAATGCTCCTTTGATATCATCTGCATGCATCAACAGATTTTCAATATTGCCGTATTCTTTAAGCAATTTGGATGCAGTCTTTTCACCCACTCCGGCAATACCCGGAATGTTGTCTACCGCATCGCCCATCAAGCCCAGTATGTCAATCACCTGATCTACCTTTTCAATATCCCATTTATTACAGACCTCTTGCGGAC
>VERM01000078.1 GCA_018882645.1 Ferruginibacter sp. | reverse complement strand
ACCAAATACATTTCAAGAGAACCGTTTAGGGTTTTTGACAGTGTTTATGCGAAAACAAGAACTGTGGCACCCTTTACCAAATATTTCAGCAACTGTTTTTTAAACAATATTCAAATGTTTTTTATTGCAAGAAAGAAAACCGATGGACAATATCGTGCTACCAAATTTGAAAATAAAATGTATCAGATCAAAGAGAAATACCATTTTGACGGGAAAGTTTATGTTTTGGTTTCCGGCGGCACCTTTTCGGCTTCATGTCTCTTCCTAAACAACATAAAGGGTCAGAAAGGAATCACAATCATTGGGGAAGAAACGGGCGGATCTTCATATGGAAATACGGGCATTTTATTGCCCGGATTAGAATTACCCAAAACAAAATTAAGAGTTCAAATACCGTTATACAGAGTTATTCATTATCGTCATCCGGAGAAAAACGGAAGAGGAATAGTTCCAGATATCATCGTTCCGCAGGACTATGATGCACTCCTTGAAGGGCGCGATAAAAAGATGGAAGTTGTAAAAAAAATAATTTTATCTCAGGATAATCAAAGGCCCACTATTGAATAAAAAAATCATCCCCATCTTTTAAAAATGGGAATTTCATTCTTGTCTCATTAAGGAGATCTTTATTCAATGTAATTGTCGCCGAATTTTCTTCGTGAGCAGTATGATGCAATATCTCACCCAGAGGATTGATTACCAAGCTGTCGCCGCTGTGGTAAATTCCATTTCCGTCATTTCCTACTCTATTTACTCCAACAACAAAACATTGGTTTTCGATAGCTCTTGCAGTTAATAATGTTTTCCATGCGGCGCTCCTTCTTTCCGGCCAGTTGGCCAAATATAACAATATATCGTACTCGGGGACTGTATCGTTTTTTGTTTGCCGCGACCACACCGGAAATCGCAAATCATAACATATTTGAAGATTTATTCTCCAGCCTTTTACCGAAGCAATCAATCTTTTGTTTCCTGCAGCATAATGATGGTTTTCTCCGGCAAATCCAAAAAGATGCCTTTTGTCATAATAACCGATCTCGCCATTCGGCAACACCCAGAGAAGCCTGTTGTAATAATTTCCGCTTTCTTCAATGATTATACTTCCGGTGAGCACAATATTTTTTTTTCTGCTTTTTTCCTGCATCCATGATACCGTAATGCCGTCCATTTTTTCCGCGAAAGCAGATGGGTTCATCGTAAATCCGGTGCTGAACATTTCGGGAAGGATAATGATTTCTGTTTTTTCTTCAATGGCTTCAATTTTTTTCTCAAACATATCGAGATTAGCCTTTTTATCTTCCCAGAAAAGATTGGATTGTATGGTACTAATGGTTAGCGTAGACATATTCTTTACGAAAGTAAATATTTATCAAATCTTATCTTGTAAATTTAGGTATGAATTTTTTGGCACACGCCTATCTTTCTTTCGGCCATCCCGAAATGCTTTTGGGAAATATGATCAGCGATTTTGTAAAAGGTAAAAAGCAATTTGATTATCCGGAAAATGTACAAAGGGGAATATCCCTGCACCGTTTTATAGACACATTTACAGACGAACACCCGGCCACAAGATCCATAAAGCAATTTTTTAAACCAAAATACGGCAAATACTCCGGCGCATTTGCGGATGTGGTGTATGATTATTTTTTAGCTAATGACAATCAGTCGTTTGAAGACGAAACCCTGCTTTCTGTATTTGCCACGAATACCTATACATTGCTTTCTCAGCAAGCTCATCTGTTTCCCAGTCATTTTGAACTGGTTTTTCAAAATATGCAACAACAAAATTGGTTGCTTAACTATGGAAAAAAATGGGGCATAGAAAAAAGTTTTGGCGGATTGGTCAGACGAGCAAAGTATTTGGATGACCCCCGGCCGGCATTTTCTATTTTTGAAAATAATCTGTTTGCCCTTAAGCAACTCTACGATGACTTTTTCCCTGCGGTGAAACAGTATGCGCTAGACAAAATTGAATCGTTCAAGAATATGTAATCATCGGAATTGTCTGCGCTGTTGGCAACAATACTTCCATATTTAATATTTCCTATTTTACGTTTTTATTCTCCGCTATTTATACACATACTAACACTCGCCTGATTATTTTTGATTAATATTGGGATATTTACAACATGTGCGGAATCGCCGGTATAATTTCTTCCCGAGACGAAGGTGTAAATATGCAAAACCTGCAGCAGATGGCGGAAGCAATTCGTCATCGTGGTCCGGATGGCGAAGGATTTTGGATAAATGCATCTAAGCGTACAGGTTTAGCACACAGGAGGCTTTCCATCATTGATTTGAGTGATAGGGCATCACAGCCTATGCATTATATGAATCGATATACGATTGTGTATAATGGTGAGCTGTACAATTATGTTGAATTGCGTAATGATTTAAAAAAACTAGGATATCGATTTGCAACGGATAGTGATACAGAAGTAATTCTTGCCGCATATGATTGCTATAAAATAAAATGTCTTCAGCATTTTGACGGGATGTTTTCTTTTGCCATTTGGGATGAGGCGGAACAGATATTGATTGCTGCCAGAGATCGTTTTGGTGAAAAGCCGTTCTATTATTTTGAGGAAAACGGATTGTTTTTTTTTGGAAGCGAGATGAAAGCACTTTGGGCTGCCGGAATTGAAAAGCGGCCGGACTTCAGGATGATTCTGAATTATTTGACACTGGGGCAGTTACAAAATCCGTCTGACAAATCGCAAACCTTTTATAAAAACATATCCTCACTACCTCCGTCTCATTATTTGATGTATCATAAAGAAAAACTTTCGGTAAAAACATACTGGAGAATCGACCGGCAATATGTCAATTCGATTGGAAAAGACGAGGCGAAGGAGCTTTTGCATGAATTGTTTTCAATATCGGTAGAAAGAAGACTCAGGAGCGATGTTGCAATCGGAAGCAGCTTGAGCGGCGGTTTAGACAGCTCTTCGATACTTTATTATATTCGTCAGTTTTATAAAAATGACATCAAAACTTTTTCTGCTGTTTTCCCAGGATTTGAAAAAGACGAAAGTGAATATATACAGAATGTAAGCCGCGCGTGTAACGCAATCAATTATACCGTAACTCCTTCAGCTTACGAACTGATGGATGATTTTAATGAGCTGATGTTCTACCAGGAAGAACCATTCCCTTCTTCCAGCATCTATGCACAATACAGAGTGTATAAACTAGCGAAGGAAAACGGAATCAAAGTGTTGCTGGATGGACAGGGTGCAGACGAATTGTTGGCAGGCTATCACAGATACCTTCACTGGTTTTTACAGGAAAAATTGGGTCGGTATCAGTTTCGTTCCCTTTATGAAGAACACCGGATGCTTATCCAAAAAGACATTCATGTTGAATGGGGCATCAAAAACTATCTTGCTGCTTTTTTACCCTCTCATGTTTCTCTTGCACTAGAGCAAAAACAGTATAACCAGGTTGCAGAAAACACGTTAGTCAGTAAGGAAATGATTTCTTTATTGAAAGGAAGTGAATGGGAAGGAATCCATAAGCCGGTGGTTACTAAACTCAACGATATTTTACACTTTAATGTTATGGAAATGGGGCTTGAAGAGCTGCTTCGTTTTGCCGACCGTAACTCAATGGCTCATGGCTGTGAAGTAAGATTGCCTTTTTTACAGCATGAGCTGGTGAAATTTATATTTTCCTTGCCGTCTCATTTTAAAATAAGCGGAGGGTACACCAAAAAAATATTTAGAGAATTGATGGATAAAAAACTTCCCGATACCATTGTCTGGAGAACAGACAAAATTGGATTTGAGCCTCCACAGAAAAAATGGATGGCCGAAACCATTTTATATGATGCGATTGTTGAGTCAAAAAAATGCCTGGTAGATAATGGCATATTACGCCCTGAAGCATTGCAACAAAAACCCGCTCTGATGGAGGCGCATGATGATAAAAATTATGATTGGCGCTATCTTTGCGTAGCGAATATGATAAGCAGATAGATTTATTTTTTGATAAGAACCTTCAATTTATTTTTCAATGAGTACAAGTAAAATACTGAATAACCTCAAGACCGCTACTAAATTCATTCATGCCGGCGCGGAGCCCGACCCTTCTACCGGAGCGATAATGACGCCTATATATCAAACGTCTACTTATGTGCAGTCTGCTCCCGGGCAACATAAAGGCTATGAATACGCCCGATCTCAAAATCCCACGCGCTTTGCACTGGAATCTGCATTGGCTACCATAGAAAATGGAAAGTATGGATTGGCTTTTGCCAGTGGCGTTGCGGCAACGGATGCGGTAATCAAATTGCTTAATCCCGGCGATGAGGTTATTGCTGCCAATGACATGTATGGAGGAACTTACCGTCTATTTACCAAAATTTTTGAAAAATTCGGTATTCGGTTTCATTATGTTGATACCACCAATGTAGATAATATTCATAAAGCATTGAATGAAAAAACGAAATTGATTTGGATTGAAACGCCCACCAATCCGCTTATGAATATTTCAGACATCGCCGCTATTGCTGATTTATCTAAAAAGGCCGGAACTATACTGTGCGTTGACAATACCTTTGCTTCACCATATTTGCAAAATCCGCTCGATCTCGGGGCGGACATCGTGATGCATTCATCTACTAAATACCTTGGCGGTCACAGCGACGTCATACAGGGTGCTTTGATATTGAATGATACCGAGTTAAGAGACAAATTGTATTTCATTCAAAAAAGCTCAGGAGCTGTTCCCGGACCTTTCGATTGTTTTTTGGTATTACGAGGAATCAAGACATTACATGTCAGAATGAAAGCACATTGCGAAAATGGAGCTGCCGTTGCCCACTTTCTCAGGAATCATTCCAAGGTGGACAAGGTCTACTGGTGTGGATTTGAAGACCATCCCAACCATGATATTGCTAAAAAACAAATGCGCGGCTTTGGTGGAATGATCAGTTTCACACTGAAAGACTCAAGTATTGAAGCGGCAACGAAAGTATTATCTGGCACTAAAATATTTTCTTTGGCAGAAAGCCTTGGTGGTGTGGAGTCTTTGATCAATCACCCTGCGAGCATGACACACGCAAGCATACCGAGAGAAGAAAGATTGAAATACGGACTTACCGATGGATTAATCAGGCTTAGTGTTGGGATTGAAGATGCAGATGATTTAGTGAATGATTTGAGTCAAGCGTTGGAATCATAGAGGGTATGATTTTTAAAGATTCAATAAGTTCAATGGTTTAATAGGTTCAATGAGTTCAATGGGTTTAATAGGTTAAATGAGAAAAGTCGGATCGATGTTCAACAACTTTCAAAAAGAACTCAAAATCTTTCTGGATCAAAAAGTAGATGAATACAATCGGTGTTTTTTTATTGAGACCGATCCGATTTGTATTCCGCATTTCTTTAGTAAAAAACAGGATATAGAAATCGCAGGTTTTTTTGCAGCCATATTTGCTTGGGGCAACAGAACTACCATTATCAATAAGTCGAAAGAGCTGATGCGGTTGATGGATAATGCCCCATATGATTTTTGTCTGCATCATAATGAGAAGGATTTAATAAGACTACTTAACTTTCGCCACCGGACGTTTCATCCAACGGACTTATTATACTTCATCTCTTTTTTCAGACAGCACTATACGCTTCATCATTCTTTGGAGACTGCGTTTTCTCAATGGATGAGTAATAAAGATGATTCTGTGGAGCGGGCGCTCAATGGATTTTATCAATATTTTTTTTCTTTTCCTGATGTTCCACAGAGAACCAGAAAACATATTGCCGCTCCATTTAAAAAAGCTTCATGTAAAAGACTGAACATGTATTTGCGATGGATGGTGAGAAAAGACGACAAAGGTGTTGATTTTGGAATATGGAATAAAATACGATCCTCCCAATTAATAATTCCTACAGATCTTCATGTAATACGAGTTGCAAAAAGATTGGGTTTATTAACCAGAAAACAAACCGATTGGCAGGCGGCAATAGAGCTTACACATTCGCTCAGAAAAATGGATGTCAACGATCCGGTTAAGTATGACTTTGCTTTATTTGGACTGGGGGTAATGGAGAAATTTTGATAAGCAACAGAATGAATGTGCCTGTCTTTTGATTATAATTAAGGCTAATTATTTGGTGCCTGAATTCATTCGATAATTTCAAGGAAATTATCAATGCGGCAAATTATCTTTAAAAACACCATATAGATAGGTTCCTACAATTGCGAAGACAAAAACAATAATCATTGAAAGATACCCATAGCCGATGTTTACTACAATGGGGCCGGGACAAGCACCAGTTAATGCCCAACCCATACCAAAAATGATTCCTCCCAGAATGTAGCGTACATATTTCTTTTCTTTGTTTCTGAATTTAATCGTTTTGCCGCTAAAATCTTTCATGTTGAATTTTTTAATCAGTCCTACACCAATAACTCCAAGTAACACTGCCACGCCGATTATTCTGTACATGTGAAATGATTTGAACAGGAACATTTCATAAATCCGATACCATGAAATGGCTTCTGATTTACTCATTATTATTCCAAACAGAATTCCAATTAAGATGTATCTTATATTTTTCATTTTAAATTATTTAAAAATTAGTGGGAAAATTAAATGAACCATCAACAGTCCTCCAATAAAAAAACTTATTACACTAACTAGAGACGGCAATTGTAAATTGGACAACCCACTGATGGCATGTCCGGAAGTACAGCCTCCTGCATATCGCGTACCAAACCCAACTAAAAGTCCACCAAGAGCCAAAACGGCAAAACCTTTAAGCGTCAATGCGGCATCCAAAGAGAATATTTCTTTGGGCTGCAATTGATACATCTTTTCTTTTTGCTCAACC
>VERM01000077.1 GCA_018882645.1 Ferruginibacter sp. | reverse complement strand
GCTTCTATCGTCGCCATCGATTATGACGATTGGTGTATTGAAAATGCAAATGAGAACATTGTTGCGAATGGGTGCAAAAAAATAAAAATTTTGAAAGCAACTGACTGCAGTGAAATTAAAGTAAAAGCTGACATATTATTGGCTAATATTAATTTGAATATTATCAAAGAGAATTTAAAATATCTAGAGTCTTTTTGTAAGACTGGATCTACTTTACTTTTCAGCGGAATACTGTATAGCGATGTAGAAAATTTCAAGAATATTCTTTTTCAGTATAGTATTAAAATTCAGGAAATCGCAGAAAAAGACAATTGGGTTATTATCAGAGCAACCTTGTAGCATCTTTGTATTAAATTAAGGTTAATTTTTGGCGGTTTTTCAATATATTTGTACCAAATAATTAGCATTTTGAAAGAAATAACACTCATCATAATAGCTTATTTTCTAGGATCCATTCCAACCGCTTTGATTATCAGCAAAAAGTTTTTTGGCATTGACATCAGAGATTATGGCAGTGGTAACATGGGTGCTACCAATGCCTTCAGAATTATGGGTACTAAATTCGGTGTAATTGTCATGGCGCTGGATATTTTAAAGGGAATGGGAGCTGTGGGTTTATTTTATTTGCTCTCAAACGACTTTTGGGATAATGAACTTTTCAGAACAAACTTTATGATAGGATTGGGTCTGGCAGCCGTCATCGGGCATATATTTCCGGTTTTTGCCGGGTTTAAAGGAGGGAAAGGCGTAGCTACATTACTAGGAGTAATCATAGCGGTCCAGCCTGTTGTGGCACTGAGTTGTGTATCTGTATTTATGCTTGTTTTATATCTGACGCGATATGTATCACTTAGCTCAATATTAAGTGCTCTAATGTTACCTATTTCCGTGCTTTGGATTTGGAATGAAAAAGAAGTCATTTACAGGATTTTCGCCATACTGGTGGCTTTATTGGTTGTATTGACACATCAAAAAAATATCGGCAGGCTTCTGAAAGGTAATGAAAACCGAGTGCCTATCTTAAAACATAGAGACAGAAGGAAGCGGACTTCTGAGGAAATGTAATTTTTGAATCTTTCCCCCTAATTTTATTCGAAAAGCAATGTCCAGATATCTATACATTTTCATTTATCTATCTTCCTTATTTACATTGGATTCCTGTGTTCACAATCCAATCACAGGAAGGAGTCAATTTAAATTATTTCCTGAATCTTTGTTGCAACAGCAGGCCATTTCTCAGTACAGAAGTTTTCTAACACAAAATAGGGTAGTACCAAGAGAAAGAAACAGGGATGCTGAGATGGTCAAGAGGGTGGGCAACCGGATCGTAAATTCTATAACCGACTACTATACAAAACAGGGGTTATCCAAGGAACTGGAAGGCTATAATTGGGAGTTTAATCTTGTAGACAACCCTGAACTGAATGCATGGTGTATGCCTGGCGGGAAAATGGTAGTATATACCGGCTTGCTCTCCGTCACCCAGAATGAAGCAGCTTTGGCTGCTGTCCTTGGACACGAAATTACGCATGCACTTGCGCACCACGGCAATGAGAGAATGACCCAGGCTGTATTGGCTCAAGGGCTCCAAATTGCCGGTGATATATTTACCAGTAACAGAGAGCAGGCAAATGCCATATTTAACAGTGTTTTTGCCCCAACGGCTCAAGTGGCTGTGCTTTTACCTAATTCCAGGAAGCATGAATATGAAGCCGACCGTTTAGGCCTAAGATTTTCTGCTATGGCAGGCTATAATCCTAGAGAAGCCATTTCCTTTTGGGAGCGAATGTCCCGTGCTAGCGGGGGGAAACCTCCCGAATTTTTAGCGAGTCATCCTTCAGATGCCAATCGTATTGCTCAATTGGAGAAATACATGGATGAGGCTCTTTCTTATTACAAACCTGTAAAATAGTTTAATTTTTTAGTAAAAAAGCTAAACAAAAATTTAACAGAAAAATAAAATAGATTATCTTCGTTATCCCCAATTATAATTCTGATCATTAAAATTATTGTCCTTTATCCTTTTTAAAATCAAATATAAATCTGCCGATAATTCTATTTTGATTTACGGATTTGATTAGAAAATGCTATACCTATTCCATCAGTTAATAAGTTGATTTTATAACTATATAAATACTCTTGCTTACTATGGCTATTCAAACTATTCCAGAAAAACTTCAGTTAAAAGATGAAAAAAATGTTTTAATTCAAGGTCTTCCTTCTTCGATAGAGAAACAGTTTGTCAAGTTGAATTTTTCCAAAAGTGTAACGCCATTACTGAGATCCCGTAAAGTAGATTTTGCGTTGATTTTTGCAGTGAGTAAAACTCAACTCACAAATATTTTAAATGATATCATGCCTGCTCTGAATAAGAACTTCAAGTTATGGGTTGCTTATCCCAAGCCTACTGCAAAAATAGCAAGCGATTTATGTCGCCACAACCACTGGCAGATCATTGATGACTATAAATTAGCCTCGGGGGAAAAAATTGAATTGGATTCTGTATGGTGTGCCACTAATTTTTTGCTCGCTGAGAAACAGAATCATTTGTCTGCAAATGAATTGGCTATGGCAGATGTTGAGTCTCTTATCCTTTCCTGATTATTTGTAAATAACTGTTCCCGCTCTCTTGGTGAGTTCAATCTCCAGTAATTTAAGATGCTGGTGTGTTTCTATGCATATCAGTTGTTCCTCCGGATTGCTGGCTTTTTCCAATTCTGCCTGATTGTCGGCAATCAGCCTTTTAACTTTTCTGAGTTGTAAATAAGTTAAGGTAGAAATAATCTCCTCTTTATAAAGATCCTCCCTGGTAGCAATATACCCTTCATAGTGATCCTTCCATCTGGGACTGATTTCAGTCTGGACATCCATGATTTTAATAATCAGATTTTTGATTTCATTGTTTTCATGGTAGAGAAAGTTTTTTTCCGTGGGCTCTTTACCTTTTCTGTACCAATCTCTGTAGATGTTTATGATATCAACCAAAGTTTTATTATCGAGCAATTCACTTAAATCTGATTCGTCAATCTGGCTGAGTAAATAATCGGCTACTTTCAGATTTTCATCCCATTCTTTCAGCCCAAATTCAATGAGATTTCTTACTACGGCTTGCTCATGTAGCTCATCTTTTTGGATAAGTTCATGATATGCTCCCGTATTCTCGTTTTCCGTTTGATTGGGCTCAGGTATTGCCTGAGAAACATTATTGGGCGGAAAAAATCTGGCGTCCTGCTTGTTTATTTTTTCACGAATCAGTTTGTTGACCAGCGCATTGAATCCGCTTTCTTCCACTTTAAGAATTTCAGAAACCTTTTTGATATAGTCTTGCCTTCGGGTAAAATCTTCCGTCTTGTTGATTTTGGAAATGGTTTCCGCAATCTGATTCACAACGGCTGATTTTTTTGTAGAGTCATCTTCACTCTCTTTCAAGGCGATTTCAAGTTGAAAAAGAATGAAATCTTTTTTTTGTTTTTTAATGAAATCCGTAAAAGCAGCAGCTCCGATTTTATTCACAAAACTGTCTGGGTCTTCTTTGTCCGGAATCAATACCAAGTTGACGTTTAGACCCTCCTCAACCGCTAGATCTAGTCCACGCAGCGCGGCTTTGATGCCTGCATTGTCACCGTCATATACAATCGTGAGGTTATGAGTATATTTTTTGATCAATCTGATTTGATCTGTTGTAAGCGATGTGCCGCCGCTTGCGACCACATTTTCAATCCCGGCCTGATGCAAACTGATCACATCGGTATAGCCTTCCACCAGCAGACATTCATTTGCTTTGTCAATGGCCGTTCGTGCGAAATAGGATCCGTATAAAAGTTTGCTTTTTACATAAATTTCATTTTCAGGCGTGTTGATATACTTTGGTGCTCGGTCATTTGATTTGATTACCCTTGCGCCAAATCCGAGAATCTTACCGCTGAGATTGTGAATGGGAAAGATAATTCTACCTCTGTAATTGTCTGTAAGCTTATCGTCTCTGTTGACTACAATCCCGGTTTTTAAAAGCAGCTCTTTATTGAATTGATGAGATATAGCGGTATTTGCAAATTCATTTTTGGATGAAGGGTTGAAACCCAGTTGAAATTTTTTAATCGTTTCTTCCCTGAAACCTCTTTCGCGAAGATAGCTCAGTGCGATATCAGTACCTTCATCACTGTTGAATAGGGTATTAGTAAAAAAATCTCTCGCAAAATGATTGATGGCAAAAAGACTGTCTGCCGTATGTTGAAGAGCTTTGAATTCAGGACTTGTTTCTGTTTCCTTTAAATCGATATTATACCTTTCCGCCAGCCAGCGAAGTGTTTCGACATAACTGTATTTTTCGTGGTCCATCAAAAAGCCGATGGTATTTCCGCTTTTGCCGCATCCGAAACATTTATAAATTTCCTTCGAAGGAGAGACCGTGAAAGAGGGCGTTTTCTCATTATGAAATGGGCAATTGCCCAGATAATTAGCTCCTCTTTTTTTGAGCTTGACAAATGTGCCGATGATATCTATAATATCAATTCGGCGTTGTATTTCCTGTATGGATTCCTGGCTGATCAAATTTTGAATCTGTATTAAATCATTGAGATATCAAAAATACAATATTCCATTGCTTTTTTTGATGAAAGACAAATATCAAATAACTTTGAAAGCTAAAATTATTTATATGAGGAAAATATCCGCTCTGTTCATGTCATTATTTTTCTGCTTGACAGGTCATTCTCAGGATCTGGAATCGATAAATGACCTGCTTGGAAAAAATAAATTTTCCGAAGCCAAAACAGCAATCGATCAATATTTACTCAATCCCAAGAAAGCGAATGATTATGAAGCTTATTATCTTAAAGGCAGGATCTACAACGCATTATCCAGAGAATCCGGAGTTGGAGCAAGTGATATATTAAAACTAAAAAATGAGGCTTTCGAGGCATTCAAAAAAAATCAACAACTCGATTCAAAGGATCTTTTTATGAGTGTAGAAACGCACATTTCCTATCTTGATTTATACTTTGGGTTATACGAGCTGGGTGTGAACGAATTCAACAATAAAAGTTTTGAAGGAGCGATGAATTCTTTCAAGAGGGCATTGGATGTGAAAGATTATATCCTCTCCAAAAAATATGAATACACTCAGGCCAAGCTATACCCCTTGGATACCGCTCTGATATTAAATTTGGGAGCATCTGCGGTTCAGGCTCAAAAGGAAGATGAAGCCATTGTGTATTATAGAAAACTCGCTGATGCGAATGTTGCAGGAAATGATTATAAGGAAGTGTATGAGTACATGGTAGATTATTACAGCAGAAAAGAAGATGCGGCATCATTGGCTTACATTATGGGTAAAGCGAAAAAGTTTTATCCGGAAAGTGATGCATGGGTTGAGATAGAAATTAATGCTTTTGCTAAAAAGGGAGACAAAGCCCAGCTTTTAAAGAAATACGAAGAAGCAATTGCCTCCAATCCTTCCAATTTCAGATTGCATTATAATTATGCGGTTGAATTGTACAACAGTCTTTATGGTAAAGGAGCTTCAGAAGATCGCGATCAGAATACAAGCGATAAGTTGACGGTTATTCTGGAGAAAACGATTCCACTAGAAAAGCCGGGTGAAATCAGTGCAACCCTCCTTATAAGCAATCATCTTTATTACAAATCCTCTGATTATTTGACTGCAGCCAATTTAATCAAATCGAGTAAGGCAGATGAACAGAAAAAAAAGACCAATTTATTTTCATTGGCCCAAAACAATATGGATCAATGTATCATTTTTTCTGAAAATGCAGTTAAATTTTTCGAAGGCTTATCGACCAAGACAGCATCTCAGAAAGCGAATTATAAGGTGGTACTGAGTTATTTAATTGAAATCTTCAAAGCAAAAAACAATAAAGCGAAAGTTGCTGAGTATGAAAAGAAAAATGCGGCAGCAGACAGATGATACCTCTATTTTATTTTAATTGTGGGTTAAAAATGGGATGCATGACCTCACCCCCGGCTCTTCTCCTAAAGGAGAGGGGAGAACGAAATCAACATCCCACGATTTTTAATCGTGGGTTAAAATTGGGATGCATGACCTCACCCCCGACCCCTCTCCTAAAGGAGAGGGGAGAACGAAATCAACAGCCCACGATTTTAATCGTGGGAAACGAAAAATGATAGCTCACAATTTTAATATATAAAGACAGAATAAATTTTTAAAGCATTATGATTGTGAAATTGCGATAGAATTGATGTTTTTTTCACGTTAAATGTTGATTATTATCCCTTCATCTTGTTAGCCCACCGTTTAAATGGTGGGCTATTTAGTTTGGATAAATGTTTATCCTACATTTCCGAACTTCTTTAATCCTTATTTGTAATATCACATAATCTGACCGTTATTTAATTATTAAATATTATCAGTATATAAATACAGAATAAATTTTTATTTATACCGAATTAGTATCAATTTTGCACAAATCAAATTTTTAAATTCTATCACATGACAAAAATTACCGTAGCAAAAGGCGATGGCATAGGCCCGGAAATTATGGATGCCACCCTTGAAATCATCAAGGCTGCAGGCGCCCAAATTGAAATTGATGAAATAGAAGTGGGAGAGAAAGTATATCTCGCAGGGAACACCTCAGGGATAGCTGCCGAATCCTGGGACATCATCAGAAGAAATAAAATATTTTTAAAGGCTCCTATCACCACTCCTCAAGGAGGAGGGTATAAAAGTCTGAATGTGACTACTCGTAAATTTTTGGGTCTTTACTCCAACGTCAGACCATGTATGAGTCTGCATCCTTTCGTCAAAACCAAGCATCCAATCATGGATATAGTGATAGTAAGGGAAAATGAGGAGGATTTGTATGCAGGTATCAAG
>VERM01000430.1 GCA_018882645.1 Ferruginibacter sp. | reverse complement strand
GCTCGCGATAGAAACACAAACACCCATCAAGCCTGTCATATTTCTTGACGCCTTCGATAGGCTGAATTACCGAAGTATTTTTTCATTTGCACCCGGCAAATCAAGATCCTTTTTTTTATCCGAAGTCAAAGTCGACGGATATTCAATGGAGGATATTGCCGGATTGAAACAGAAAGTGTATTCGGTGATGGAAAATGCACTCACAGAAAAAAAAGCAAGCTGGATTAAAACGTAAATTGCATGCATGTCCACTGATAATCATTTTTTATTTAAGGATAATGAAACGGATAATTGGGCTGAGATCGTTTTACCACTTGCGCTTCCAACAGTCTATACTTATGCCATTCCTGCCCACCTCATACAGATAGCTCAACCTGGTTCCAGAGCGGAAGTTATATTTGGAAAAAATAAAAAATACGCCGGTATCATCAAGTCTGTTTCTCAGTTGCGCCCATCTTATGCAACTAAACCGATATTGAACATATTGGATGATACGCCTATTTTATTCCCCCGTCAGTTGCAGCTGTGGAATTGGATTAGTGATTATTATATGTGCACAGAGGGGGAGGTGATGAATGCGGCCTTGCCCGTCAATTTTAAACTAAGTAGCGAGACCATTCTCCTGTATAATGAAGCATCGGGAGATGATTTTACCCAACTGGATGATGAAGAGTTTATAGTTGCTGAAGCGTTACAAATCAAAAGGCAACTACAACTTATTGAAGTGCAGCAGATTTTGGATGCGACGCATGTATATCCTGTTATTAAAAGATTGATTGAGAAAAAAGTATGTCTGATATGGGAAAAATTAAACGAAAGGTATAAGCCCAAAAAAGACACCTTCATTGAGCTGCATGTGGACTATGAAGACGAGGAGCCACTCAGCCGTTTGCTCAATGAATGGAAAGGAAGTCCAAAGCAAATGCAGCTATTACTTTCTTTTTTACATCTCCGAAAAACAGAAGGGCAGGTTTCTCAGTCTTCTTTGCTCAAAAAAGCAGAGGCATCTGCTGCTCAGTTGAAGTCACTTTGCGAAAAAAAAATACTGGTTGCGGAAAAACGAAACATTGACAGAATCAAATCTTCTGATAAATACATACATGTTGATTTTGAACTTACAGCTGCTCAGCAAAAGGCGTATAATGAAATACACCGTCAATTTGAAGACAAGAATGTTTGTCTCCTACATGGTGTTACGGGAAGCGGGAAAACACAGGTTTATATAAAGCATATTGAATTAGTCATTCAACGGGAGCAACAGGCACTCTTTTTGCTTCCTGAAATTGCACTTACAAGTCAGATCATCCGAAGGTTGCAGAAACATTTTGGCGGACATGTAATTGTATACCACTCTAAATTCAATGACCAGGAAAGGGTAGAAATTTGGAATAAAATTAAATCCGGAGCTACTGCAATTGTATTGGGAGCGCGCAGTGCTGTTTTTTTGCCCTTTAGCAATTTGGGTTTGATTATTGTGGATGAAGAGCACGATCCTTCTTACAAACAACAGGATCCGGCCCCCAGATATAATGCCAGGGATACAGCCATTTATTATGCTTCCCTATTTGGTGCTAAAGTTTTGCTGGGCAGTGCAACACCATCACTCGAG
>VERM01000429.1 GCA_018882645.1 Ferruginibacter sp. | reverse complement strand
GTGGATATGTATCTGAAAGCCATAAAAAAATGCACGGAAGAAGGCGGCAACTTCATTGTGGAAGGAGGTGTATTGAAAGGGAAAGGCTATGAAAGCGGCTGTTATGTGAAACCCTGCATTGCGGAGGCGAAAAACAATTATTCGATTGTACAACATGAAACCTTTGCTCCCATTCTTTATATCATGAAATATAAGACCTTAGACGAAGCCATTGCTTTACAGAATGGAGTCCCTCAAGGACTTTCTTCAGCCATTATCACCACCAACCTGCTGGAATCGGAGAAATTCCTTTCCCATGCTGGATCCGACTGTGGAATTGCAAATGTCAATATCGGCACTTCGGGCGCTGAAATCGGAGGGGCATTTGGGGGAGAAAAAGAAACAGGTGGTGGGCGTGAAAGTGGCAGCGACTCATGGAAAGTGTATATGCGTCGGCAGACCAATACCATCAATTACACCGACAAACTGCCTCTGGCACAAGGTATTAAGTTTGATTTATAAAAATATTGCCAATATTTTATAAACGGCAGCCGATGTTTACTAAATGAACCTAACTTCGTTACTATAAAAATTTATCATGAGAAATAAAATCATTCTACTCACATTCATTACCATTGGAATTGCATTCAATACGATGGGTCAGTTATCGAAATCAGCAGCTAAAAAAGGCTGGCATCAATTAGACAAGAAAAATGACGGTTATTTTGGAATAAGCCTTAATCAGGCTTACGATTTCATCAAGAATAAAAATCTGAAGAGCAAAAGAGTTGTCGTAGCTGTGATTGACAGCGGAATTGATACACTGCATGAAGATCTGAAATCAGTATTGTGGGTAAACCCGAAAGAAATTCCGGGAAATGGCAAGGATGATGACAAGAACGGTTATGTGGATGACGTACATGGCTGGAACTTTTTAGGCGGCAAGGACGGGCGCAATGTGACGGTGGACAGTGATGAGGCGGCGAGGGTATATCATAAACTCAAAAGCCAGTGGGAAGAAAAAGATGTGGATGTAAGCAAGTTGTCTAAAAGCGATAAAAAATCTTATGAATTGTATGTCAGAGCAAAGGATAAAGTGGCCAATGGCATAAATGAAAAAGAGAGCGAATACATTTCAAAAATTGCTCCTCTGCTTAAAAAAGGAGATTCTGTTCTTCAAAAAGAAATTGGTAAAGCCGAATACAATGGAGAAGACCTTAAAAAAATTGATCCGACCGATATCAATGCAAAAATTGCCAAAGAATTGATTGTAGGCATTGGAGAGGCTAATGGTAGTCTTGAAATTACCAATAAACAACTCATTGATCAATTAGAGGGAGAATTGAGAAAGATGGATGCCGCCAACAATCCTCCCAAAGAATACCGTAAAGAAATTGTTCAGGATGATGAAACCAATGTAAATGACAGAAACTATGGGAATAATGATATTATGACCACTACATCATACCATGGCACGCATTGTTCAGGAATTATTGGAGCTGTAAGAAAAAACAAAAAAGGAGTTGATGGTATTGCTGACAATGTCAGTATCATGGCCCTCAGAGCCGTTCCGGATGGAGATGAACACGACAAAGACGTAGCCAATGCCATCAGATATGCTGTAGACAAT
>VERM01000428.1 GCA_018882645.1 Ferruginibacter sp. | reverse complement strand
GAATGGCTTTAATACGGTGACGCGTAGTTTGTACTTTATGAGAAACAATAGCCATTTTTTCACCCATGAGTGCATTCAGTAGCGTACTCTTCCCTGCATTGGGCTTACCGAATATGTTGACAAAACCTACTTTCATCTGTGAAATAAAAAAACCGGACTTTTATTGTCCGGCAAAACTATCTTAAATAATCGGATTATTGTCGGGAATAAGTAGAAGTAATTGTAGATCCGGATACTGGATCCTGTTTAATCAATTTGAATGAATTACAAGTAAAGTCGGAAACGGACCCTTCATTTTCACCAATTGTCAATTTACTTCCCACCAATGTCCAATTTTGAGTGAGAGGAGAGGATGGTGGGGTACAAGAAGTAGTTCCTTCGGAATATTCAAAGGTACCATTAGAGTTAAAAATGTATAAATCATCCAACTGGCAGGGCTTCCATCCGGTGAAACCGTTCACGATTTCACCGGTAGATTTTTTTATAATCTGAGCAGTTATTTTATACGTCCCCGTAAGGCTGGTTTTACTGAGCGCACAAGGCTTGAAATCCCCTTGACAACTCCATATCGCGAAAGAAATTATAAAAATTAAAAAAGATGATTTCATACCAAGATTTTGAATAATCAGATATAATTATAACATAAAAATATGGAATTCTTTAATAAGGAAATAAAAAAAGACACGGTTATTGAAAAAGCCGGGACGTTTACCCCGGCTAGAACACACATAAAGAAAAATTTTACTGTCTTGTATAAGTTGTTATGACAATACTCTGAACATCCGGATCAATGTATTTCTCTTTAAAATAATTACATTTATATTCAATTATTGATGAATTAACAGAATATCCCAAGACGCTAAGTGTAAGTTCATTTCCACTGAGATTCCAATTAAATGTTACTGGGTCATTTGGTAGATCACAGGAAGTAGCACCTTCTGAGAGGGTAACTGTACCATCGGATTTAAGATACATTGATGATTGTTTCAATCATTTAGTGGTATAAAAATGAATGAATCAGTTTTTATGATATGCCCATAATCTTAGATGAAAATAAGAATATTTTTTAAAATAAAAAAGGCCTCTTTGAATGAGGCCATGGTTGCGAAGAGAAGGATCGAACTTCTGACCTTCGGGTTATGAGCCCGACGAGCTACCGCTGCTCTACTTCGCACTGCTAAGTTAAGGAAACAAACGATGAAATCAAAGGAAAAAATCAACAAATAGTATGATTTAGATTTTATTGAATAAATTTGCAACGCAATAGTTCTAATCATTCACTTGAATTTCCGGGGTGCTTTCTGAAGAAGGCTGAGAATAAACCCGATAACCTGCTCAGGATAATGCCTGCGAAGGGAGAAGTTGCCAGTCTTTCGGCCCTCTTTTATCATCACGGAATTTCATCAAACCTCATTTAATATGAAATTTTATCTGCAAAGCATTGTTCTTTGTCTGGCTTTTCAATTCTCAAAGGCCCAGGAACTGCAAAAAACAGACTCCAGTTTATTACAACCCATCGAAATTATTTCAGTCAGAGCATCAGACAATGCTCCTGTTGCTAAAACCAATCTAGGCAAAAAAGAAATAGAAAAAAACAACATAGGCCAGGAC
>VERM01000427.1 GCA_018882645.1 Ferruginibacter sp. | reverse complement strand
AAGTGGGTGTAAACAGAGGGTATCTGGCAAATGCCGAAAAAGTAAGGGTTTGGGGACTTGAAGTGGATGGAAACATTCAGCTCAACAATCATTTTTCTTTATATGGAAACCTTGCTTATACAGACGGCAAATATGTGTCTTTCAAAAATGCACCTTTGCCACTCGAAGAAACTGGTAAAACTGTTCCAGCTCCAACACCTACAAATCCATCAGCAACAAAATCCGTCAATTTCAAGGATATCTCAGGGGGTGTACTGCCCGGTATCTCTAAATGGGTAGTTTCATTTGGTGGAGAAGCGGTAACGGGTAATAAAAATTCATTGTTAGGTCAGCAAGGTGAATATTTTATTGCAACTGATGTCTATTATCGCTCCGGATTTTCTTCCAGCCCTTCACCCTCACAGTTTTTGAATGTAGATGCTTATTATCTGATCAACGGAAGATTGGGTTTTCGGAGTAACAATGGCTTCTCCATATTTGCATGGGGAAGAAATCTGTTGAACAGAAATTATTTTGAACAACTATTGCCTGCCGCAGGGAACGCCGGTCATTTTGCAGGGGTATTGGGAGATCCCTCTAATTACGGTATAACTTTGCGCTATAAACTATAATGCTGAATACTTGATCGTTCCCATAAATGAATTCCCTAAAAAGATTTATTTATGGGAACTTTTATCATCATAGTAGGTCTGCCGTGATATGATTTAACTTTACGGGTCAAACGAAATTTATGAAGAATCTGTTGCTGTTATTTTGTTTCTTTTCATTTGGTAAATCATACACAAAGGCGCAAATCAAACAGACAACTCAAATCAACAGAGTTTGGCTGGGTTTCTTTAATCAGACAAGATTATCAGACCGTTGGGGTATATGGGCCGACGCCCATTTGCGTACGGAGAAAAATTTTATTGAAGATTTTTCACAAGCTTTTATAAGGGTAGGCCTGACAAGATATCTCGATGATCATACCAAAATCACTGCGGGCTATGCGTTCGTAAATGAATTTCCTTCAGAAAATCATCCTTCATTTTCACGTTATGAACATCGTCCCTGGCAACAAATCCAATGGCATACCAATTATGGTAAGAAAAAGATGATGCAATGGATCAGAACCGAACAGCGTTACAGAAGAAAGATACTTGGCGATTCATCAGGGTTTGCACCCGGGTATAATTTCAATCATCGCATCAGGTATAACATCTATTTCGATGTACCACTGAATAAAGCAGGCGTTGTGCCGAAATCTTTTTCCTGGATCATCAATAATGAGGTTCATATCAATTTTGGCAAAGAAATCATCAATAATTATTTCGATCAGAATCGTTTTTTTACCGGAATCAAATACCAGATCAATACACATGATAATCTTCAGTTGGGATATATGAATCTGTTTCAACAATTGCCTGCAGGCAACAAATACCGTGACTTTCACGTCATCCGGTTGTTTTATTTCCAGAATTTAGATCTGAGAAAGAAGAGATAAGAGATGAGAGATAAGAGATAAGAGATGAGAGATAAGAGATGAGAAAGTATATATTATGATGTACCCCAATTGCAGGGCAGATAATTGTATTTACTAAGATAGAAAGAACTACTATTACTATTACTATTACTA
>VERM01000426.1 GCA_018882645.1 Ferruginibacter sp. | reverse complement strand
AACATGAATAACGATGACGCTTAATCGATGAAACAAATCCAACCGAAATCTGTTTTCTTTTACTTCCTTAAGCAAATGTTTATTTGTTGCTGCAATTATCCGAACATCAACGTTAACATCTTTATCGGATCCTACACGAGTTATTTTTCCTTCTTGCAAGGCTCTAAGCACTTTGGCCTGGGCATTGAGGCTCATGTCGCCAATCTCATCTAAAAATAAGGTTCCGCCATTGGCTTGTTCAAATTTACCTATACGCTGTTTATAAGCTGAAGTAAAAGCACCTTTTTCATGACCGAACAACTCGCTTTCAATCAATTCGGATGGAATTGCAGCACAGTTAACCTCAACAAAAAGATTATCATTTCTTTTGCTTTTTTCGTGAATCCATCTTGCCACCAACTCTTTCCCTGTTCCATTCTCCCCTGTTATGAGAACTCTGGCATCTGTACTGGCGACTTTATCGATGATAGCCTTTATAGCATTGATGGGCGAGCTATTGCCGACGATTTCCTGTACATGAAATAGCTTTTTTTTATAAATTTTATTTAAAGATTTAATGCTTTTGAATTCAAGAGCATTTTTAACTGAAATGATAATCCTATTTAAATCAGGCGGTTTACTGATAAAATCATACGCACCTTTTTTGACTGCTTCAACAGCGATATTAATATCATTTATACCGCTGATGATGATGACGGGGATTTCCGGATGCATTGAAATGGCTTTATCTAAAAATTCAATTCCATCCATTTTTGGCATTCTGATATCTGTCAGAACAACATCATAGTTATTGAGTGAAAATTTTTTCAATCCCTCCTCTCCTTCGGATGCTTCATCGGTGGTGTATCCTTCAAATTTCAACATTTCGGAAAGAACCTTTCTGGTGGAGATTTCATCATCAATAATCAGCACTTTAGACATCAGCTGGCAGTATAAGGTATATGTGGTAAACTAAAGCGATCAATTTAAAACATCGGATCTGTCATTAAAATGACTTAAGTTGATACAGGCAGCTTATAAATCATAATGATTTTGAAAATAATGGATTTGACGTTAACTTTGCGTTCCCTTAATCGGGACGTAGCGCAGCCCGGTAGCGCACACGTCTGGGGGGCGTGTGGTCGCTGGTTCGAATCCAGTCGTCCCGACAATCAAAAAATCCGCATTCGCGGATTTTTTGCGTTTAAGGGTTTTAGGTTTAAAAGTTTGGATTTTGAATAGCACCAAACGTCGAACACCAAACAAAATTTAGTGCGAAGCGAACATGGTTTTTTCTGTTAGGGTAGTTTTCTTAAATTGCAATTCTGGTATTATTATTTCCCTATTTTATTGATTAGTGTATTAATGAATTCTAGCACTTTTAGCGGTTCTTCTAAGGGACTTATATGCCCACCATCAACGATTACTGTTTCTAATTTTTGAGGTGTAGGAACATAATCTTCTTTCCCTTTTAAGGCAATTGCTTTTACCTTTAAATTAATTATCAGTGAAGTGGCATCGTCAGCATCGACAATTACTTTTTTATCCGTTTGTTTGATATCCCGGATTGTAAGAATATTCATAGGCCGCTGAAGTTGCTGGAGCAAATCAGAATTTTCCTTCAAAGACGCTTTTCCG
>VERM01000076.1 GCA_018882645.1 Ferruginibacter sp. | reverse complement strand
CCATATCTGACATAAATATACGATTGTCTCAGCAGCTTTTATCATATCTTTTACCCCAATCCATTCCAGTTTGCTATGAATGTTCTGCATACCGGTAAAAATATTTGGACAAGGCAATCCCAGATAACTTAATTTACTCCCATCGGTTCCTCCGCGAATGCTTTCTTTCTTCACCTTTAAGCCACTGCGTTCTATCGCCAATTCTGCATATTCTACCACCTGAGGATGTTGGTCTAAAATTTCTTTCATATTTCGGTACTGCTCCTGCTCCTCATACCTCATGCTTGCTCCGGGATAATTCGACAAGACAGACGATGCAAGACTTTTTAACCTTTCGTGATGCGACCTTAGTCCCTCCCCAGTAAAATCTCTGACAATAAATTTCAATGTTGCTTTTTCGGCAATACCATTTACTGCGACAGGATGAACAAAACCTTGTTTACCATCTGTAGTTTCAGGACTCCATTCAGCTTTGGGAAGTTGATCCAGAATTTCTCCGGCAATTTTAATGGCATTTACCAAAACCCCTTTGGCATATCCGGGATGAGCAATCACACCATGAATGGTAATGACTGCACTGTCTGCACTGAAAGTTTCATCTTCAAGACTTCCCGCCTCTCCGCCATCTAATGTATATCCAAACTGCGCACCAACTTTTTGCATATCAATCTTTGCAGTACCCATGCCTACTTCCTCATCCGGTGTGAAAACGACTTTGATATCACCATGCTTGATTGATGGATTTTCCAATAAATATTTTGCGGCCTGCATGATCACAGCCACTCCACTCTTATCATCTCCACCGAGCAAGGTTTTACCACTTGCCGTAATAATGTCTGATCCGATTTGCGTTTTTAAATAAGTAGAATCGCTTGTTCTCAAAACCTGGGTATTGTCATCAGGTAAAACAATATCAGAACCATTATAATTTCTGTGAACAATGGGCCTGACATCAGTTCCACTGCAATCAGGGGCTGTGTCTATATGCGAACAAAAACAGATAGCAGGTATATTTTTTTTGTCAGAATTGGAAGGAATGGTTGCATATACATATCCATACTCGTCTGTTTGTGCATCTGCAATTCCCATCTGCAACAATTCCTGCTGAAGCAATCTGCTGAGGTCTTTCTGTTTTTCAGTGGAAGGATGAGAAGTGCTTTCAGGGTTACTTTGGGTATCAATCATTACATAACGTACAAATCGATTGATCAGATCCTCTTTATCAATAGCTATCATTTGTTAAAGATGTATTTTTTAATTTTCAATTAAGCGATCTCCACCAGCTCAATATCAAAAACCAGCTCTTTCCCTGCAAGAAAATGATTCGCATCCAAAACGACTATCTCCTCCTGCACCTCAACAACAACCACAGGAACGGGTTGTCCTGCCTGATTGCTCAACGTCAACTGCATCCCTGGCTCCAGCTTCATGTCTGCCGGCACATTTTCTCTGGGAAACTGAATGATAGCTTCTTCAGATCTTTCCCCGTATGCATCTGCAGCAGGGATATTGATGGTTTTTTTATCTCCTAATTTCATACCCGGCAATGCGGCATCAAATCCTTTTATCATTTGGCCGGCTCCTACGGTAAATTCCAGCGGCTCTCTTCCTGCGGATGAATCAAATTGCTCACCTGTTGTTAATTTTCCTGTGTAATGAACTTTTACCAGATCACCACTTTTTACTTGTTGCATGATTTAAATTTTAAATTGTTTACATTCCCGCCAGGCATAATACCCGGTCAGCATTGCGCAGCATTCCGATACTTTTCACTGATGTTAAAAGGAAAAAGAAACAAAACGATTGACAATATGCAGCAAATTAAAAATAATTTTTCAACTGATGAATTAAAAAACTTTACTCAACTTTGAGAAATGAATGTTTTAAGAAAACTGATTCCGTTTGTATTCATCCTGATTGCACTTCAATCCTGTGCACAAAGCAGAATACATCAAGCTGATTTGGACATAAAGACTGCCGCGGAGCAAATGGATCTTTATTTGCCGCTGCTTTCAAATAAAAAAGTAGGCGTTTTTGCAAATCAAACCAGCATGGTAAAGGACAGCCACCTGGTTGACACGCTCCTTCACAAAGGAATCAATGTCAAAAAAATATTTGGCCCGGAACATGGTTTCAGGGGTAAAGCAGACGCGGGAGAGCACGTAAACAATGATATAGACAGAAAAACAGGGATCCCCATCATAAGTCTGTATGGCAATCACAAAAAGCCAACAGCCGAAGACCTGAAAGATCTGGATATTCTCGTTTTTGACATCCAGGATGTTGGTGTTCGTTTTTACACCTTCGTTTCATCATTGGAATATTTTCTTGAGGCAGCATTGGAAAACAATAAACCTCTGATCATACTTGACCGACCCAACCCAAACGGATTTTATGTAGACGGTCCCGTGCTGGATAAAAAATTCAGAAGCTTTCTGGGCATGCAGCCTGTACCAATCGTTTATGGATTAACGTTAGGAGAATATGCGCTGATGCTCTGCGGAGAAAAATGGCTTTCAGATAATGCGAATAAAAGCTATCAGTCAACAGGAAAATCTCTTATCAAAATTATTCCGTGCAAAAACTATTCTCACCAAAAGAAATACCAACTGCCTGTAAATCCGTCTCCCAATTTAAAACAGATGCAATCTGTTTACCTCTACCCCTCCATCTGTTTTTTTGAGGGAACGGTCTTGAGTGAAGGCAGAGGCACGGACTATCCTTTTCAGATATTTGGACATCCTGATTTACCCGACACGCTTTTCCCTTTTGTTCCGAAGCCCAATGAGGGAGCAAAGACCAGCAAATGTTTCCATCAGAAATGTTACGGCTGGAATTTATCGGCACCTACAGAAAAGCTTTTGCAATCATTGGATAGTAAGATTCAGATTAAATATTTGCTGGATGCCTATAAATTGTTTCCCGGAAAAGACAGTTTCTTTTTGAAAAACAATTTCTTTAATAAACTTGCGGGGAATGATATACTGATGGATCAGATTAAAAAAGGATACAGCGAAGCCGACATTAGAAAAAGCTGGGAGCCGGAATTGACAAAGTATAATGCAATCAGAAGAAAATATTTGTTATATGATTAACCCACGGTTTTAACCGTGGGTCCTAAGGTTTATCAGGCTCAAAAAGTTGAAGAGGTTGTTAGTATATTTTATTGAACCATGTATATCGTGGTTGAATACTGTTGAAAAATTTATCTTCAACCAACTTCAACTATATTCAACTATTATAAACAAAAAAATGAACTACAAAAACATACGCATCATCTTCATGGGAACGCCCGAATTTGCGGTAGCATCCCTGAGGAAACTATATGATGCAGGTTGCAACGTAGTAGCCGTGGTTACTGCACCGGATAAGCCTGCAGGCAGAGGCATGCAACTACAGCAAAGCGCCGTAAAACAATATGCTACTGAAAAGGGTCTGACCGTTTTACAGCCGGAAAAACTGAAAGACCCTGTTTTTGTTGATACACTGAAATCATTACATGCAGATCTTCAAATCGTAGTGGCTTTTAGAATGTTACCGGAAGTGGTATGGGATATGCCACCAATGGGTACGCTTAATCTGCATGGCTCATTGCTGCCACAATACAGAGGGGCTGCACCGATTAACTGGGCTATCATCAATGGAGAAAAAAATACGGGTGTGACCACCTTCAAACTCAAACATGAAATAGATACCGGCGACATTTTACTGTCAGAAATAATTCCTATTGGAGATGACGAAAACGCGGGTTCTTTGCATGACAGGATGAAGGAAATCGGAGCCGAGGTGCTGCTCAAAACATTGATAGGCCTGTCTGAAGGATCCATTCAGGAAAAACCTCAGGAAGAGAGAATGGTCTCACACGCTCCAAAAATTTTTTCGGCTACATGTGAAATCAATTGGAATCATCCCTCTCATGAAATTTACAATCTTATCAGAGGCCTTTCCCCTTACCCTGCCGCATACACAAAATTGAATGAAAAGAAATTAAAAGTTTTTTCCGGAAAAATTGAAATTTCAAATCACAGAATTGAACCCGGAACTATAGAAACAGACCATAAAACATTTCTTCGCTTCAGTACCAGTGATGGCTATATTTACATAACAGAACTTCAACAGGAAGGAAAAAAGAAATTGTTTATAGACGATTTTTTGAGAGGTTTCAGATGATGTGACAATGTGCTGATGGGTTGTTATAAAAATTTGAAGATTTGAGAGATTGTATAACCCTTAAACTATTAGACGCCTAATTCAACCTTCAAATATTTTCCCGTAAAACTATCCTTCATTTTCGCAAGCCCCTCCGGCGTACCTTCAAACAATACACTGCCGCCGCCATCGCCTCCCTCGGGACCGATATCGATGATGTGATCGGCCACTTTAATCATGTCGAGATTGTGTTCAATAACCAGCACTGTATTGCCTCTGTCAACAAGCCTGTTCAGCACATCCAGCAAAAGTCTGATATCCTGAAAATGCAGTCCTGTAGTGGGTTCATCCAATATGTAGAATGTTTTACCGGTATCTCTTTTCGATAACTCTGTCGCCAATTTCACCCGCTGCGCCTCACCACCACTCAAAGTCACCGCACTCTGTCCAAGTGTGATGTAACCCAAGCCTACCTCCTGCAATACTTTTATCTTGCGATAGATATAAGGTACAGCATTAAAAAATTCTACCGCTTCATCTACCGTCATATTCAGCACATCGCTGATTGATTTCCCTTTGTATCGTATTTCGAGCGTTTCTCTGTTATAGCGTTTCCCATTACATTTCTCACAATGCACTTGCACATCAGGAAGAAAGTTCATCTCAATGACGCGCATCCCGCCACCCTCGCAGACATCACACCTTCCGCTTTTCACATTGAAAGAAAATCTTCCCGCATTATACCCTCGTATTTTGGCTTCGGGAACAGCGGCAAATAATGTTCGGACATCCGTAAAAAATCCACAATAAGTTGCCGGATTGCTCCGTGGCGTTCTGCCTATCGGACTTTGATCAATGTCAATCACTTTATCAATATGCTCCAAACCCTTTACTGAATGATATTCCAGAGGATCAGTTTTGGATTGATAACAATGCTGACTTAAAATGGGATATAAAGTTTCATTGATCAAGGTTGATTTACCACTACCGCTGACACCTGTAACGAGCACCAATTTTCCTAAAGGGAATCTCGCAGTTACACTCTTCAGGTTGTGTCCTTTTGCCCCTTTCAGTTCAATAAACTTCCCGTTGCCGGATCTTCTTTCTTTAGGAACAGGTATTGATTTTTTCCCATTGAGATATTGCGCCGTTTCTGAATTTGATTTCAATACCTCTGCAGGCGTACCCTGCGATACAATTCTTCCGCCATGTATACCGGCTTTAGGTCCAATGTCTACCAGATAATCAGCAGCCAGCATGATGTCTTTATCATGTTCCACCACCAGCACGGTATTGCCCAAATCTCTCAGATTTTGCAAGGCAGCAATCAACCGCTGATTATCACGCTGATGCAATCCAATACTGGGTTCATCCAGAATATATGTAATGCCCTGCAATTTAGACCCTATCTGCGTGGCCAGCCTTATCCTTTGATATTCACCGCCACTAAGGCTTTTAGAAGGTCTGCTGAGTGTCAGATAAGTAAGCCCTACATCAAGCAAAAAAATCAACCTTTCTCTGATTTCTTTCAATACGTCTTTGGCAATGGCATTTTGTTTTTCACTCAATCTTTTTTCAATCCCATTAAACCATTGAAATAATTTATCGAGATTAAAATCGCTTAATTCAGCAATATTTTTTTCATCTACTTTAAACCAAAGACTTTCTTTTTTCAAACGCATCCCGGAGCAGGCGGTGCAAGGTTTCAAAGCCATATATTTCTCCACCCATTCGCGCATGGCTTCCGTAATGTTGGGAGAATTAAACCACCTGTTAATCATATTCACTACCCCTTCATATTCTGTTTTGTAAAAACGTCCGGGCTCAACTTCCTCTGTATCATCCTCATCTTTCGGTATATGCTCAGCACTACCATAAAGCAAAAGATTCATATTTTTTTGCGGCAAGGATTTTACCGGCTTATCCAGACTGATACCATTTTTTCTCGCCAATTGTTGTAACTGTTTAAAAACAAATGCCTCACGTTCCTCCCCTATCGGCGCAATGCCTCCCTCGTTGATGCTCAGTGAATCATCAGGTATGACCGCATTCATATTAATGTGATGAACCGTCCCCAAACCCTTACAGAACGGACATGCCCCATAGGGAGAATTGAATGAAAAAGCGTTAGGGGAAGGCTCTTCATAACTGATGCCGGTATCTATACACATAAGTTGCTTGCTGTATTGAACAACCGAATCTTTTTCATTCAACAAAACAAAAATCAAATCTTTCCCCAGTTGTAGAGACTTCTGTACACTTTGGGCGAGTCGAAGCTTCATCTCATCTGTCACCTCCAATCTGTCTACCACCAATTCTATATCATGAATCTTATACCTGTCTACCTGCATTTTGGGCGCAAGATCTTTCAACTCGCCATCCACCCTTACTTTCAGAAAACCTTTTTTCCGTATATCCTCAAACAGCTCTCTGTAGTGCCCTTTTCTTCCTCTGACCAATGGTGCAAGCAGACTTATTTTTTTATTTTTAAACTTTTTGAAAATTGATAAAACAATTTCCTCTTCACTGAACTTCATCATCTTCTTGCCCGTGTTATAACTGAATGCCTCTCCGGCTCTGGCAAATAACAAACGGAGAAAATCATAAATCTCAGTAATGGTACCAACGGTACTCCGTGGATTTTTATTGGTAGTTTTTTGTTCAATGGAAATAACGGGAGAAAGTCCGGTAATTTTATCAACATCCGGCCTTTCCATATCTCCCATAAACTGTCGGGCATAGGCGGAAAAACTTTCCATATAACGGCGCTGCCCTTCATTGTATATGGT
>VERM01000075.1 GCA_018882645.1 Ferruginibacter sp. | reverse complement strand
CAACTGCAGGTTGATTGAAGCATCATTGAATTTCAGCCAAAAAAACAAAATCAGAATTTTACACGAAACTCATAGAGGACGTTTTTCATTTCATGCTTCAACATTAATAAAATACCTGGAAAAATTTCCTGAACTGGAACTCGTGGGCGATTTCTCCCATTTTTGTACCGTTTCGGAAAGCATGCTGGAAGATCAGGAAGAGATTTTGAATAAAATCATTCCGCACATCGGACATGTTCACGCAAGAATCGGCTTCGAACAGGGGCCCCAGGTAAATAATCCAGCTGCTCCCGAATGGCAGCAACACCTGGAACGCTTCATGGGATGGTGGCAACAAATTGTTGAGTACCGTAAGAGTAAAGGAACAGATTTGTTGACTTTCACCCCAGAATTCGGGCCTGTCCCATACATGCCACTCGAACCTTTTACTCAAAAACCAATGAGCAATGTATGGGATAATAATATTTTCATGCTTCATAAACTTAAAGAAAGGTTTACTCCTTAATTTTGACAAATGTCAAAACCTGTAATTTGTATCGGAGCGGCTTTGGTGGATGATATCTTCCATGCCAAAGAAGAAATGCTGATGCATACCACAAACGATGTTACCGTAACGCGAACGGCCGGCGGTGTCGCCAGAAATATCGCTCATCAACTTTCATTACTGGATATCCCAATTCAACTGATTTCCGTTTTCGGAAATGACGCCGATGGCAACTGGATAAAAAAAGTTTGTACAGATGCCGGTATAAAGCTGGATGCATCCATCACCAGCAATGAATTGTCTACCGGAAAATACACGGCCATCATCAATCCCGACGGCAGCATGTTCACGGCTTTGCTGACCAACTGCCCACTGCATCTACTCACACCTGAATACCTGGAAAAAAATAAAGACTTATTGTCAACAGCAGCATTCATACTGGCTGACGCAAACATCAATTTAGATACCATCAACTGGCTGATTGAGTTTACCAACGAGCATAATATTAAAATGATCATAGAGCCGGTATCTGTACCTCCGGCCAGAAAAATTTCCGAAGCCAACTTTAAAGGGCTGTATCTGATTACTCCCAATGAAGATGAGCTTCCTGCTCTTTGCAGCAAAGATTCAAAAACTACAGATGCTCAGATAAAAGAACTATTAGACAAAGGCATTCAATACATATGGTTGCATAAAGGCCGCGAAGGATCTGCATTATATAAAAAAACGGAAACGTTGCAACTCAACACTCCTGATGCTACCGTCGTAGACTGTACGGGCGCAGGCGACGGGTCTGTCAGCGGATTTATCTTATCAAAATATTTCGGAAAAGACAATCTGAATAGTCTCCGTACCGCACATACTTTGTCTGCAGAAATATTGCAGGTAAACGGCGCCATCGCCACTCATCTCAATCAGGAAAAATTATTGACCCTGGTATCTAAATACTACGAAGAATAATGAATGAATTTTTAGTGATACATCCCGAAGTAGAGCAAGCTTTGAAAGAAGGTAAAGCAGTCGTTGCTTTGGAATCAACCATTATCTCTCACGGTATGCCATACCCGAAGAATGTGGAAACGGCTTTAGCAGTTGAACAAATGGTTAGAGTCAACGGCGCTATTCCGGCAACGATTGCCATTATGGATGGTAAATGTATGGTAGGATTGAGCAGTGAACAGATTGAATTGTTCGGTAAAGCCAATAATGTATGGAAGGTGAGCATTCGTGATATCGCTTATGTAATTTCTAAAAAACTGTACGGCGCTACAACCGTTGCCGCAACCATGCGCATCGCTTCGATGGCAGGCATAAAAATATTTGTCACCGGCGGTATTGGCGGAGTGCACCGTGGTGCTGAAAAAAGTATGGACATCTCAGCGGATCTTACAGAAATGGGTACTACCAATGTAGCTGTAGTGTCTGCCGGTGTAAAATCTATTTTGGACATCGGACTTACATTAGAATACCTGGAGACCTTAGGTATCTCTGTAGTCACCATAGGTCAGGATGAATTTCCGAGTTTCTATTCTTCTAAAAGCGGCTTCAAATCACCGCTGCGTTTGGACAACCCCTCCGAAATTGCGGATATGGTTAAAACAAAATGGGCGCTCGGTCTCAACGGAAGCGTATTGATTGCCAACCCCGTCCCCGCTGACAAAGAAGTGCAGCCGGAGCAAATAGAAAAATTTATTAAGGAAGCGTTGGCAGAAGCAGACAAACAAAACATCCATGGAAAAAATGTAACGCCTTTTCTGCTGAAATACATTGCCGATCATACGGCGGGAGAAAGTTTGGATACCAATATCGCGCTCATTTTGAATAATGCTACAATCGGCGCTCGGATTGCGAAGGCGATGATGTAGGGATTGGGTTTAATTTAATAAATCATTTAAAACTGTATAGAACATGATTCAAAATCAAGTCAAAGAGTTATTAACCAAATCGTTTTCTCATTGGAGTGAAAAACAAGTCAATGATTTTATTTCATTTTTTCAATCTTATTCATGTGAAACCAAACGAAACTATAATTATTATAAAGGTGGAATAGGAAAACTTATAGCAGAAGATCCAAATTTAATTGATTCAATTCTTCTTGAGTCAATAAGTGCTATTTATGAGAATAAAAAGAATGAAATAAAATCAATTGATCCGGGTTATTTAAGACGCGTCTTTGAAAATAATATTAAAAAGTACTTTAAAAAAAGTAAAAAAAAGATTAAAGAACCATTTGAGGAGTATTTACTGTATTCAATTGAGTTTGCTACATCAATAAGAGATTTTGATGAGTCAGACACATTAACTAAAGTATCCCGGTTTGCTCATGCAATTAAAAATTCAATAAAATTCTCTGGCGGCGAAGAAATAATTTTCGATTTATTAATTCAAATAGCATTAGAAGAGCAGGAAACAGAAGGCTCTAAAAAAAAGGATATATGGAAAGAGGTAAAAGAAAGGCTTTCCCAATTAAATTATTTAATTTCCGACTCTAGTTGGGGTACACTCAAAAAACGGGTAATTGAAAAAATTCAAAAGAATCAAGCCGATTCGAAAAATCTTCTTCATTTTATTCCGAAGGAACAAGAAGCAGAAAAAGAAGCCCTGGAGTTGTTCGAAACAATTTTATTATCTTATTATAATAATACCTCTAATCCAGTGAATGCATACAGATTGTCACAACAGGAAATGGAAAAAATGATCTGGTTAAAACAGATATTTGAATCTAATAATTATTCATTTGACCCGAATCGCTTCCCTGAGATTTATTATGAAGACTATCAAAAGGTTGAAGAATATTATGACAAAGCATGGGATGAAATCAGAGAAAGAGACAGAGGTGTTGATGAGGAAATCGATTATCTGGGATTTTATATACCCAAAGATTATAACCCCATTTATAACTTTACTAAAACTCATGAAGGTATAATCGTTTTGTTCAAAGACCGCATCGAAGAATATTGTGAAAGAAATAGTAAGAATGTAGATGATGTTCGATTTGTTGTCCTGATGCATGAGTTGGGTCATTGGCTTACTCACTGGGCAAAATTCAAAGACGCCAAAAGCAGTCTTGACAGATGGATTTACGGCATGAATTTGTATCCAATTACCAGATATACGCATGAGGCGCTGGCTCAGTTAATAACCTATTGGGCGTGCGACGGTAATCCTGTTCACGAGAAAACATTATTTGATTTAAGTCCGAAGGGAAATGACAGAAAAGTAGACCCTTCAGCTATTTATGGCGGATACATTCAACTCACGGGCAAGAGTAAATCCGAGATACTGCTAAAAATTTCTGAGCTGCGAACATACTGGATTTTTAATGATGAAAAAATGCTGGAATTTTTAAAATCTGATAATCTTGATATGAAAGCTTGGAAGAGCTCTCATCCCGATAAACCCAAAGACCCTCGTTTCAAAACGGGTATCGGATGGGATAAATGGATAGATGCGGAAATAATAAATGAGCTGGTTAAGCGCATTAATATTAATGAATATTTTTCTCCCATCATAGAAAAGAAAGCACCCTATGAAATCAGCAAAGGATTAAAAGATTCAGTAGAACTTACCGATGATAAAAAAACCGAAATTATGAGTAATGGTAAAGCAACGTATGAAAAATACGATTCGGAAACTGTAGCAAATCAATATTATGAAGTATTTAAAAGTATGCTGCCTTCTTTTGAATAATTATAGATATAGTAAATAACAAACAAAAAGATAAAAATAGAACTTTAATCAAAATAACATGCGCAGAAAAGCAGATTATTTGTCTAAACAGATTAGGTGATATTGGATTTTGGGATGATAATCCAATTCAATATTAGTTTGCCTTACTTTTCTGAAAAGTTAACCACAAAACAAGCAACTGTCTTTTCACCATTAGCTAAATTGCTTTTGCGGAATAATGCTATCCGGCCATGACGCAAACATTGTGGAATAATATTATTTTTTTCGTCCTCAATTTACTCAACCCGGCACACTTATTAATAAACTAGCATATTATACAAGACCTTACCGAGGGTCAATCTTGTTAATTTTACATAGTTCATCCTCTAAACTGTAATTCCAGATCATCTTTGTCGTGCGGGGTTTTTTCCAAAAAATTTTGAAAAATTTTATCGATTTCAAGTGATTGACTGTCAATGCCTTGAGCTGACCACGCGATTTTTCTTAAAAAATTTTTCTGCTTTTTGTCATAAAATGAAGGAAAGCCGACTTATAGTATATGGAAAGGGTTAAAAATAATAAAACCCAGATATGATTGAAAAATGGAAATGAAGAATTAAACGAATCCACGACGGTAACAAAAACTTAAAACATACATACAATGAAACCACAACATCAGAGACTGTACACTCAGGAAAAACAAAATGAATTCCTCAGTAGAATGGAAGAAATGATCAAATATCTTTCAAAAGACAATGAGGCTTTGAAAAAGAGACCTAACGGAAAAGATATTAACAGCAATACAACTGATTTAAGCAATGAGATTGAAAATAAAAAATCTAAAGACGACAACACAAAAAAATAATTAATCATTTGGGCATGAAAACATTGCCCTGCTGATTAAAAATGCAATAAGCAACACTATTTTTTAACCAATAAAATCAATTACAATGTTTCCTGAAGAATATTTGAATTTTGGCTATTTAGAAATTGATGGATCTATGGTACGCGTTTACAAAGCGCCATATGATTGGCGTACAATCTGTGTTCAACATCCAATTGAGAAGGCTTACTGGAGTGGAAAAGCAATTACCGTTGTACTTAAAAGTGGGCAAATAAGAGTCTACAGGCAATTTGAAGATTTTTACTACAACCCTGAGATCGTAAAATACTAAACTACTATGTTTATTTGGTTATTGGCGGAAGTCAATACAATACGAATTAATCAGGAAAAAACATTAACAGCTCATATTTACTCTAAAAACATTGATTATGATAGAAGCAGATAAAAGAGATATGGCAATCTCAAACTTAACAGAAAGTTATATTGAAATGCATGAGAAATTCAATGAACTACTCGCTGAATACACAACCCTGTTGATTGCAGTAAATGGCTCTTCTTTTTTTGAAGAAGAACCCAAAAAAAAGATATTAATGGCAAATGATGCCGCTCTCATTCACAAGAAAAACGGAGCATTAAAAAAAGTAGAAATAATCAAATCGGCTTTGATAGATTATCGCGACAGTTTATAAATTTCAAACCTTTTCAAATAAAGAAACAATGCAAAAAAAATATTATGATCTGACAGAAAACGACCGGATGTCAAAAGAAAATGACAACTGCTACAGGGAGATACAAAAAAAGGGAGTAGATTTTTTCAAACCGGGGCTGGAGCTTTTTGATTTACATAAAGCGTATTTGGCGCTCCTGAGTTATTCGATGGAGGAAAAATACGAAGAATGTGATGTTATAAAAAGAGCAATACACGGCTTATTGTCAAGAGAGTCCAAAGTTTTGGAAAATTCCATAGACAAACTAGAAAAAAACTGGAAGAGATTATATGGAAACGGAGATAAACAATAAAATCACAAATTATTTTCAAAATGGACAGAAAAATAGAATTTATATACAGTGTCATCAGCTACGAGCTTGTTCCATTAGTGCCCCCCGATGCAAGTGTTTCAGAAAATCGCGTGTTCAGGGTTTTTATCAAAAAGGTCTACGATGAAATAGTGGAGCATGGCAATTTGGCACTCTATACCGCAGTTAAATTTTGGCTCGCACTTGATCATATCCTTCAAAGATCAGCATCTGCAAGAATCCTACCGCCACCGATGATTTTAGAAGAGTTCATCGATGAGTTAAAGTGCGAAAAGTTGAAAAAAATGTTATTAACCAACAGATATAGCATTTTCTATAATGCCAAGCTGTTTTACAGGATAGACGATGAATAAAAATCGGACTGAAACTATTGTGCAAAACAGGGGAATAATCTTATACCATAAAATAAAAACCTAAAAATGCAAGAGCCAGACCAGGAGTTTTACGAACGCCAAATGAAAGTATTTCACGATGATCTCTACCATTTGTTAGAGATGAAAGGATTCAGCTTCTTTAAGCCAGGATTTGAACTATACGATCAGAAAAAACCGACAAGAGCTGGACAGATTTATTCAACAGAAAAAAAGAAAAATTAATAATAACCAATATGAGCAAAAATAACCATCCTGATTCCGGATTTAATTATCTGATCTCCTTCGTAGCATTTATCTTGCGAGTAATTTTTAAAATACTGGCATTCCCCTTTCGAGTTCTTTTGCATTTTATCAAGCCGCTGAATGTGCGGAGGGTCAGGATAGAGAAGTGAAACAAAGGGTACTTGTTTAATATCTAAACGATATTTAATAACAACTAAATTTTAATAAAATGAACTTAAAAACAGCTGATTCTATTGTGAATGTTTATTTCTCAACAATGAACATCCAAAATGATTGTAAATTGTTAATCATTGCAGAAAATTACCCTAGAGCTATTGGAGTTACGCCTTGGGAAAAATTTTACAGATCTTTATATCCCTTTCCACTTGGAAATCCCCCATCATTTT
>VERM01000074.1 GCA_018882645.1 Ferruginibacter sp. | reverse complement strand
CTCAAGATGAGGTCAAATTCATTGCCTATTGGGAAAAAGTGAGAACTGAGCATGCTAAATTTAAGAGTAAGCTTATCAGAGGCTTGCCCATAGCCATTTTGTTTGCCTTGCCGGTTTTATTTACCATTGCAGCAGTGTATTTTTTTTCTCCTGACTGGTACACTAAGATTTCACAAAAAGCCGGTTCGTCTTCCGGAGCAATCATCGCAGCTGTTTGCATCATGGTTATTTTTTTTTCATTCATACGAATGCATTTCAAATGGGAAATGAACGAACAGTTTTATCAGGAGTTGAAAGCCAGATCGGAGTAGAATGTAAAATGCAAAATGTAAAATGTAGAATGTAGAATGTAAAGTTTGTTTTTCTTTTACATTTCTATTTTTAACACCCTTCATATAAGATTACAAAGGAATGCACGAATCTATTTCAGTTTTTGATATTTTTAAAATCGGTGTGGGACCGAGCAGTAGTCATACACTTGGGCCATGGCGTGCCGCTCAATACTTTATCAAGTCTTTGATTGAAAAAGAGATGTTGGATAAAGTAATTTCTATTGAAGTGTTGTTGTATGGTTCTTTAGCTAAAACAGGTATCGGTCATGGTACGGATGTGGCTGTACAATTAGGGCTATGCGGAGAGGATCCGGTCAGTTTTGATATCAATAGCATTGAAGCAACCATTGCTGAGATTAAAAAGAACAATCGGATTTTTCTTCATCATAAAAAAGAGGTGGAATTCAACCCTGCGGCCCAAATCCGATTCCTATACACGGAATCTCTCCCTTATCATCCCAATGCTTTGAGCTTTTTGGTTAAGCTGGATGACGAGCAAACAATCGCAAGTACCTATTATTCTGTAGGTGGCGGGTTTGTGGTTAAAGAAGGAGAAGATATACATGCCGGGAAAAATCATATAGTGTTGCCGTTTCCGATCAACAATGCCGATGATCTATTGCACTGGTGCAGAAAAACGGGTATGCATATCAGTGAGGTGGTGATGGAAAATGAAAATTGTTGGAGAAATGAAGCCGATACCAGATCAGGTTTAATGAATATCTGGAAGGTGATGCGGGAGAGTATGTATAAAGGCTGTCATACAAGCGGGTATCTGCCCGGTGGATTACAGGTAAGCAGAAGGGCTGCTGAGTTGAGTAAACGTTTGTTGAAGAAAAAAGAGTATAACGGTTACGAACAGTGGTTGAATTTGATTAAAGCAGGTGGGCGTGAGTTTAATTATATATTGGATTGGGTAAGCTGTTTTGCATTGGCAGTGAACGAGGAGAATGCATCTTTTGGAAGGGTAGTGACGGCGCCTACCAACGGAGCTGCAG
Source organism: Ferruginibacter sp. (assembly GCA_018882645.1). Classification (GTDB taxonomy): domain Bacteria; phylum Bacteroidota; class Bacteroidia; order Chitinophagales; family Chitinophagaceae; genus Ferruginibacter. Next base: position 5,721 of record VERM01000074.1, on the reverse strand, counting down.
GCGTCATCCCGGCTGTGTTGCAGTATTATGTTATTTTTTGTGATGGTGAAAGTGAAGATAAAATCATTCAATTTTTACTCACTGCTGCGGAGATTGGAAGCATATTTAAAAAAGGAGCAACGATATCGGCTGCTATGGGTGGTTGTCAGGCTGAAATAGGCGTGAGCAGTGCAATGGCTGCTGCGGCATTGACTGAATGTATGGGTGGGACTCAGCGGCAGGTGATGATGGCAGCTGAAATAGCCATGGAGCATCATTTGGGAATGACCTGTGATCCCATAGGCGGCCTTGTACAAATTCCTTGTATTGAAAGAAATACAATGGGAGCGATCAAAGCCATCACTGCCAGCCAGCTTGCATTGCAGAGTGCGCCTGATTATGCAATAGTGTCTTTGGATGGCGTTATCAAAACCATGTGGGATACGGCTTTGGATATGAACAGTAAATATAAAGAAACTGCTGATGGGGGTTTGGCTGTAAATGTACCTTTGAGTTTGAGCGAGTGTTGAGCCGCGTAGCCCACGGTTTTTAACCGTGGGAAAAATGAAAAAGGGGAATGATGGGAAAGGAAAATGATGACCTCACCCCCAACCCCTCTCCAAAAGGAGAGGGGGGTAGGAATGAATAGCCCACGGTTTTTAACCGTGGGAAAAATAAAAAACATTTCTCTTGCAAATATTAAACCGCAAAGCAAATTTTGAATATTACTTCGATGATAAATACATCGCAGGTATTGTTTTAAGAGGAACTGAAATCAAATCCATACGTAACGGGAAAGTCAGTTTTGCTGATAGTTTTTGTTATTTCCATCACGGTGAACTTTATGTCAAGCATCTGCATATCGCGGTGTATGATTTCGGCACACATGCCAACCATGACCCTTTGAGAGAAAGAAAATTATTGCTCAACAGAAGGGAGTTGCGTAAACTTGAATCCAAGATAAAGGAAAAGGGTTACAGCATCATTCCCTTAAAATTTTTATTCAGTGAAAAGGGAATCGCTAAGCTGGAAATTGGATTGGGAAAAGGGAAAAAACTTTATGATAAAAGAGAAACGATTAAAGAGAGGGAGGCAAAAAGACATTTGAAAGGTCAATGATATAATGGAAATATGACCATGATTGATGCTTAGTTTTTGGTAAATAAGAAAACCAGGGTAGAAACCCCGGTTCGTTTTTAATCCGTACCCTATGAAAACTCAAGCGAAAATAGCACTACTGCATTTATTTTTCAAAAAAAAACGGACATAAATTTTAATAAATTATTTTAATATGTTTTCCTTGCGGCTTTGTTTTGTTTTTATGCTTTGATTGAGTTACCGTTCAATCATTTTCTTTTTGATTTAAATTTTATGACAGCTAATGTTTTTTCGCCATATCTTATCTATGTGGAATCTGATTTTGGTGCAGGCAATATTGAAAATTCTTATGGATAAAACCGGATTATTTTATTTATTTCTTTGTTACTACTGAAAATAATTTTAATTTTACTTAAAAGATTAAGAAAGATGGCTTCAATCAAAAACATGCTAATCGCCACCGGTTTTTTAATTTTTGGATTACTGATATCCACCCAAACGATGGCTCAGGCAGATGTGGGTTGCGACCCTTTGGATCCTGAATGTCCCATTGACGGCGGTGTTTCATTCCTCATTGCTGCCGGAATCGGCATGGGGGCAAAAAAAGCATTCACTTCTAAAAAATCAGAAGCAAAAAGTTAGCCGATATCCCTTTTTCTCGCCTATAACATAATTTACCATTCCTATCTGCCAAACGTTTATTCTTTTACCATCACGCTTATTGTTTTATTAAACATGATTTAAGTCAGAAAAATCTCACTAAACACTGATTTAAAATTGGTTGTGTAATTATTTTTAACGAACTTCGTTACGTGTTTTTGACGCTTTTTTGCAAAGCAATTGTTAATTTTTATGTTTGATTTTCTAACCCAATATACATCACGCAAAAGAAGACATACGTCTTTTTGGATGTTTTTTGTCATCCTTATAGGTTCTCTCGATTCCTGTATTCCCATAAAAAACACGTTTTATTTTAAAAATCTTACAAAGGACACTCTGTTCAAAGCACAGCCGGTACCAACCCTGGAAGCAAAAATTCAAAAGAATGATATTCTGGGAATTACCGTTAGCAGCTTGAGCAACGAGCTTGATGCTAAATTCAATGAGTCGGCTATTACTTCCGTTCCCGTTGTTGGTGCTCAGGGAGCAGGAGGCAAAGGATTTCTCGTTGGAGATGACGGGAAGATACTCATGCATTTTCTTGGCAATGTAAAAGTAGATGGGCTTACCCGTAAGCAATTAAAGACAAAGCTTCAACAGGATCTGCTTCCGTATATGAAGGAGCCTATTGTATCTGTGGAGTTTCTGAATAAAAAAGTAATCATCATGGGGGAGGTGAGCGGACCTAAGATAGTACCCATACCGGAAGAGAAAATATCTCTGCTGGATCTGCTCATCAGTAATGGCGGCATATTAGATAAGGGCGATAAATCCAAGGTGATCATCATCAGGGATACCGGCGACAATAAACAAGTAAAGCTGGTGGACTTGGAAGACCATAATATTTTTTCCTCTCCCTGGTTTTATCTGAAGCCGAATGATATTGTGTATGTAAAAACAGATGAGCAGTCCGTGAAACTTCAAAACAGGGATAGAGGCAGAGCGGATTTTCAATTTTACTTTGGTTTTGTAAATCTTGCATTATCCCTTACTTTTTTTGTTCTTAACTTTTTCAGGTAATCCGATTTGATTCATGAGTGAAGAAAAAAACTTAGAAGAAAGTCTAAAACCCTCCTCGGCCAATGTGCTGTCTCAGGCGGTATATAAATTCCTGCCTTTCTGGCCCATTTTATTTCTCTGCCTCAGCATTGCAATGACCCTCGCTTATATGAAACTTCGCACGGTAAACAAGGTTTATGTTGCCGGTGCAAAAGTGCTCATCAAGGATCAGAAAAATACTGAGAACAGGCTTTTGGAAAAACTGGATGTATTGGATGAAAAAAAAAGTGTGGAGAATGAGATCATGGTTTTGAAATCCTCAACCATCATGCAATTGGTTGCCAAGCAACTGGATCTCTATGCTACTGTTTATAATGAAGGTAAATTCATCAAAGAGGAATTATACGCCGATAATTGCCCATTGCGGTTTATTGCCGTAAATAAGGACAGCATCAAAAGTGGGGGGAAGCATTATTTTTCAGTAGAATGGAAAAGCCGTCGCATCAAAATAGACGGAAGATATATCGCTTTTAACGGGATATACGAAACCGGTGGTACATCCTACCTCATCAAACCCAATCTGAAATACAATACGGAAGTAACCGGTAAAAAATATTTTGTCGTTTTCAGCGATTTGCCCGCCGCTGCGGGTAGTATTATTGGTTCTTTTAAAGCTGCTCCTCAATCCTATAATTCAGCTGTTGTTGATTTGAAGTTGGAAACTCAAACGCCCGAAAAAGGCATTGATATTCTGAATAAATTATGTGAGATATATAATATAGAGGGGGTGAAAGGAAAGAATGAAATGGCCACCAGGGCTCTGAATTTTATTGAAGATCGTCTGAACAGCGTCATCGGTCAGCTGGACAGTGTAGAAAATCTTTTACAAAACTACAAGACAAACAACAATGTGCTCGATCTTACTGCACAGGCCACAACTTATCTCGGTACTGTCATTGAGCTCGACAAGCAAAACAGTTTGCTGAATTTGAAAAGGGTACTTCTGGATGAACTTCAAACGTACGTGTACAGTAAGGGGAAAAAACCGGGAACGGTTCCTTCAATGGCATTTGTGGATGATGCCACACTGGGTTCTCTCATCAATCAGCTCTACTCGGCAGAGTATGATCTGGATAAATTGAAATCTGTGGCAGGTTATAAAAGTCAGCAGGTCATTCTTGGGGAGGATAAGGTTTCCCGACTGAAAAAAGACATACAGGAAAGCATCAATAATATCCGTAGCACTTACAATACGCAAAAAACCAATAATGATTCTCTGATATCCAAAAATACAGCATTATATACGTCTATTCCTGAAAAGGAAAGGAAACTTCTTGATATCAGCAGGCAGCAGGCGATTAAAAATGAGATCTATACTTTCCTTTTGAAAAAAAGAGAGGAGACAGCCATTTCATCTGCCTCTACCAGTGCGGATTTAAGAGTTTTGGAGGCAGGGAGTTGTAACAACTTTCCCGTACGCCCGATACCGAATGATTTTTATCTTACGGCTATGGCCATTGCGGTTATTGCTTTTATAGTGCTCATTCATTTTTATGAGACCTTCAATAAAACGGTGATGTTTCGAACTGCGATTGAAAAGAAAACATCCGTGCCCGTAATCAGCGAGATCATAAAAAATACTTCCAGGGAAGATATTGTAGTGAAAGAAGGCAAGCGCAGTATTATTGCAGAGCAGTTCCGGACACTCCGAACGAATCTTTCTTTCATGGGGCTCAATGAGCAGAACAATTCTTTGTTGATTACCTCCTGTATTCCCGGAGAAGGTAAAAGTTATCTGGCCATGAACCTCGCCGTGAGTCTAACGCTTACGGGTAAACGAGTAGCATTGCTGGAGTTGGATTTGCGTAAGCCCAGACTGAGCAAACGCTTTGGTGTAGTCAGGGAGCCGGGTATTTCCAATTATCTGGTCAACAATGTTACGATAGATGAAATCATCAAGGAGACCAAATATCCCGGCCTCTTTCTGGTTACTGCCGGTAATATTCCACCCAATCCTTCCGAATTGATCATGAAGCCTGAATTCGGCGATATGATGCGAGAGCTCAAAGCGCGTTTTGATTATGTTATTTTAGATACCGCGCCTATCAGTCCGGTTACCGATGCGCAATTGATCAGTAAAAATGTAGATGTAACGATTTTCGTTGTAAGGCATGCATACACCCATCAAAGCTTTATGCTTTTGATTGAGGAGCTCAGAAAAAATAATAAGTTCAACAACATATGTATCGTTTTCAATGCCATTAAGCCAAGAGGGGTCTCTGTTTACGGATACAGTATGGGCGGTTATGGCAATGGATACGGATACGGTTACGGATACGGGTATGGATACGGGTACGGCTATTCTAATTCGTATGGCAACGTATATGGCGGCTATTACACAAAGGATGGCGGACAAACCGGGTATAAGAGTTTTTGGAACATACTGGACAGCATAAAACGACTATTCAAACGCGGATGAGTTTGAATAGTCGGATATTCTTTTCAATTAACCTGTGACTGAGGATAAGCGAAGCTTTGTCTAATACGGAAGCAAATAGCAAATGGTATGTAGTGTACACAAGGCCGCGCTGGGAGAAAAAAGTGGCACGTATTCTCGAAGAGAGAGGGTTTAATTATTATTGTCCTCTGAATAAAGTGCATAAGCAATGGAGCGATCGTAAAAAAATTGTGTATGAGCCTTTATTCAGAGGTTATGTATTTGTACAGCTCACAGATGCGCATAAATGGGATGTGAAAGAGGTGGATGGTGTTTTGAATTTTGTATACTGGCTGGGTAAGCCGGCTGTTGTCAAGGAAACAGAAATCGAAACCATCAAAAAGTTTCTACAGGAATTTTCAGATATTGAAGTCACCGAACAAAAACTGGATATACATACCAAAGTGATTATCAAACAGGGTGTGATGATGAACTACAAAGGAATCATTCTCGAGCTCTTCGGCAACCGCGCCCGTGTGCGTATAGAC
>VERM01000425.1 GCA_018882645.1 Ferruginibacter sp. | reverse complement strand
GGTCATATCTACTATAATTACCGGTTGCTGAATAATGAAATCCATAATTCAACTCCCAGTTCTCATGCAGTCTATAACGAAATTTTTGTGTTAGGTTGGTTTGATCGTACCCGGATGGTTGCTGAATCAAAGGGTCAGGATTGGACAAGACACTATCCTTTCCATTCATACGGGCAACAAAAAAATTTCTTCTGTATTGGTCATTACCCCGTGAGCCCATTCTCAGATTGCCGAAGGTTGAATGTGTTATGCCGGTATAGCTCGCCCATTTTTTTTTGCCATATGAAAATGAGGCATTGGCAGTTCTTTCGCCATTGGCAGAAGAAAAACGAAGTGTTCCGCTGGTTGCTATAATTAGAGATGAGTCTAAGGAAAACTGGGGTGTAATGGTTTGAAAACTCATTACTCCTCCAATGGCATCGCTTCCATAAACAATGGATCCGGGCCCAAAGAATACTTCAGTTTTTTCTGTCGCGAAAGCATCTAATGAGATTACATTTTGAATATTACCGGCTCTGAAAATGGCGGTATTCATTCTTACTCCATCTACCGAGTATAATAAGCGATTGGTTGAAAATCCCCGGATCATCGGACTTCCCCCGGCTTGCTGACTTTTCTGTATAAAAATTTCACCAGACAGGCCCAAGAGATCCGCTGCTGTCTGGGTGTTGGCCAGTTCCCTGTCTCTTTTGCGGATCGAGATGACTCTACCGGGTACGTTTCGAGAAACTTGACTCCATTTGTTGGCTGCAACTACTACTTCGTTTAATTCAAAGGGTTCATGATACAACTCAACTTTGAATTGTTTTTTTTCAAGTTGTTCTAGACTAATGTATAAAGGTAGATAGCCTACCCTTTCAAGAAGTAGCTGACTGCCTTTGGGAAATTCAGCCATTTTAGCCATTCCTTTATAGTCTGTGACTACCTGAATTTTGAGTGAGGTATCTCGAATGTGAACTGATTCGAGTTTCTCACCGGAAATCTTGTCAATTACGGTGATTACTTGAGCTGATGCAAGCTGACATAACACAAGTAAAAACCAGGACACGCCCAGTTTTTTCATGCTGAAAAAAATAAAAAGTTCGAAAATGTCAATCGTATTTAGATGCGATTGACATTGGGGGGTGGCGTGGGCACCTCTGAAGATAAATCGCTACAATAGCCAAGTTGAGTCGTTGTTCTGCTGAGGAATGTAAAAACTAAGAAAAGAGTTTTTTCTCCCTGAGTAGAACAATATAGTTTTTTAAATATTTTTTCAAGCAGATGTCGGGTTTCCGGCCGGGTTGAATGTGTGCCGGACAGATAGCTAAACAATTCACCTATTTGTTCATTGACGAAAGATTCTTCTTCATCCTGATAACACCAATAAATCAAATGCTCTCCTGATTTCTCCTTTTTTACAACATCATACATGTTGTTTTTGTATTCAAACTCATGGTCATTTTCCCATTCAATAAGTTCTTGAGCTTCTTCTTCCGTTAATTCAATTTTTATCCAATTATTGAAATTGTTTTCAGTTAATACTTTTTCACGATTTATTTTTTTGATATTTTCTTTTTCTGCCAATAGAAAAATGTAAACCGATATGGCTGGTATAATAAAGCAGAGTATGGTGATTATCGATAGTGCTTTCTTCATTGCTTACGGAT
>VERM01000424.1 GCA_018882645.1 Ferruginibacter sp. | reverse complement strand
TCATCTGCACTGGCCATTACCATCCCTCCCCGAAAACTGAAGGTACCGACTTCCATACCGGGATGTACATGTAGTCCGAAAATTTTTTCAGGAATAGGATTTTCCAAAACACCAGCTTTGATCATCAAACTTGCTCCTCCGGGATTTTTTTCTTCTCCAGGCTGAAAAATCAATTTGATGGTGCCCTCCCATTCATCTTTGGTCTCATTTAATATTTTTGCCGCACCCAGCAGACAAGTTGTATGCACATCATGACCACAGGCGTGCATTACTCCGGGATTAACAGATTTGTATGGCATATCGTTGGTTTCTGTAATGGGCAGCGCATCAATGTCTGCACGCAGCGCAATAACTCTTTTCTCCGGATTCTTTCCTTTTATCAATCCTACCACACCAGTTTCCGCCATCACTTCAAAAGTTATGTGCCAGTCTTGTAATTTTTGTTGAATGTATCTGGATGTATCAAACTCAACAAAACTCAACTCGGGATGTGCATGTAAGTGCTGTCGAACTGCTATGAATTCTGCTGCATAATCAGCAGCAAGTTTTTTTATCGATGTCAGCATAATTTCTTCTTTACAGATACGTAGAAGATATTCCAATATACACCAAAAATCTTGGATACACCCTTGCTATATTTATTTTTGTTTGACAGGTACTTTATCCGGACTGACCTGAATTTTTTCAGGAAGAAGATACACATTCCCTACAAACAACTGAGCAGCCACTATCTGTTTACGATAAGTTTCAGCTTCAGCCTTGGAGGTAAAACTACCAAATTTCAGTTTTATATAGGGAGATTGAAAATACATGAATACTTGCTGATCAGGGAAAGTTCTAAGCAAGTAAGCTCTGACTTTCATAACCAATTCTCTGTCTGTCGAACTTAAAACCATCAATCGGTAACCTGATATGGTCACTGGCTTTCTTTCGATGCTCACACTATAGCTGGTCATCTTATTTTCCAAAGTTTCAATTCTGCTGTCTTTGACTAAGGTGACATTATTATTGAAAGTTACAGTATCGGAAAATTTACTTTGTGCAAATACATAACCGGAAAAAAAAGTAAAAAGTAAAGCAGTCAAAAAAAACTTGGTGATCATAAAAAAAATTAAAGGTTTTGTCTGTTATTTACCATGACATTGTTTGTACTTCTTTCCGCTGCCGCATGGACAAGGATCGTTTCTGCCAATTTTAGGTTCTACCCTTACAGGCTCCTGTTTGACAGCACCGGAAGGATCATAATAGTCATTTTCATTTGCCGCATAATCAGAACCGGCAGCATCTATTTCAGCCTTATTGACATTCATTTTACTCATGTCTGTCTTGTGCGTCCTTCCTTCTCTGATTCTGCCTGAACTGCTTTGCTCAACAGGAATTGTAGCATGGCACAAAAAGCTTACAATATTTTTATTTACCTCATCATTCAATACTTTAAATGCATTAAAAGCCTCCAGTTTATAAATAACCAATGGATCTTTTTGTTCATATCCCGCAGTTTGAACACTATGCCTCAAATCATCCATATTACGCAAATGCTCTTTCCATGCTTCATCAATCATTGCCAAAGTGATATTTCTTTCCAATGCATTCGCCAGCTCACGGCCTTCAGTTTGTTCGTATTTATCCAGATTGGCCAAGGCCTGTAT
>VERM01000073.1 GCA_018882645.1 Ferruginibacter sp. | reverse complement strand
AGTATCATCTTCAAATTATTTGGAATAAAAAAACCTTCTGATGACGCTGTGACGGAAGAGGAAATAAAAGCAATGATTTCCGAAGGAAGTGAACACGGCTCAATTGATGAAGGTGAAAAAGAAATCATTGAAAGGGTTTTTCATCTCGGTGATAGAAACATTACTTCACTGATGACCCACAGAACAGATATCGTTTGGCTCGACATTAACGACACAGTTCAGGATGTAAAAAACAAATTGAGCCATATCATATTCAGTACATATCCCGTTTGCGAAGGAAGTATTGATGAGATAAAAGGATTGGTATATGTGAAAGATCTTTTAAAGGCTTCTTCTGATACGGTTGTTGGAACTCTTACAAAACCTGCATTGTTTGTTCCAGAGAACAACAAAGCCTATCAGCTACTGGAAAAAATAAAATCCTCAAAAATTCATGCCTGCTTTATTGTAAATGAATACGGCACGCTTGAAGGAATGATCACTTTGAATGACATCATGGAGGCCATAGTAGGTGACGTGCCTCAACTCGGGCAGGAAGATTATGAAATTGTCAAAAGACAAGACAATAGTTTTCTTGTTGATGCTCAAATACGTTTTTATGATTTTTTAAGCTATTTCGACAAAGCAGAATGGATGAATGAAGGGGAACATGAATTTGATACGCTTGCCGGATTTGTATTGCATGAACTGGAACATATTCCATCTACAGGAGAGTCTTTCAACTGGCGTGATTTTAGTTTTGAAATCATTGATATGGACGGACAGCGTATAGATAAAATACTCGTCAATATTTCAGATGAACTAAAAACCATGCTCAAAGAAAAGGAAGAAGAAGAAAATCACTAATAAAAAAGTCCCGCAAAAAACGGGACTTCATTTTTTAAACTAATTGATAATTATTCTTCCGGTTTGGTTTCTTCTGATGCAGCATCTTGTGCAACCTCAGCAGGAGAAGGAACATCCTCGGTTTGTGCTGGAGCCACTTTCTTAACTACAGGTGCATTGCTACGTTCTGCACGAGCTTTTTTGTGGGCAGTTTTACGTCTGTTGATGTTGGCTTCATGCTCTGCAGTCCACTTGGTGAACTTCTCCATAGCAGCAGCCTCGTCAAACAATCCAAGACTTACTCCACGCAAGAGATGCTTAAGGTAAAGCACACCTTTGAAAGAAAGAATACGACGAACAGTATCAGTAGGCTGAGCACCTTTCTGAAGCCAGTCCAACGCTTTCTGACGATCTACCTGAACAGTTGCAGGAACTGTCAGCGGATTGTACGAACCTAATTTTTGAATAAACTTACCGTCGCGGGGACTGCGGGCATCCGCAACAACGATGAAATAGAACGGTCTTTTTTTAGAACCGTGTCTTTGCAATCTGATTTTAACAGCCATAAAAAATAGAAATTTTCTTGGTTGTGAACAATAGGGTTTAATCCTTTTTAGAAAAGGAAGGCAAAGATAGTGTTTGAAGTATTTCTGAACAAAAAAACATTCTGCTAAAACTTCATGCCCGGCATTTTCCCCATAGGCATCTTATTCATCATTTTCATCATGTTTTTCATCTGATCAAACTGTTTCAAAAACTGATTGAGTTCAGTCAGATCTTTTCCGCTTCCATTAGCAATGCGCTGTTTTCTGCTGGGGTTGATGATATCAGGATTACGGCGTTCTTGTGGTGTCATGGAATTGATCATTGCCTCAATACCCTTGAATGAATCGTCATTTACATCAAGGTCTTTGATCTGTTTACCTACACCGGGTATCATTCCCATAAGGTCTTTGAGGTTGCCCATTTTTTTAATTTGCTGCAGTTGTGTTTTGAAGTCTTCAAAATCAAACTGATTCTTTCGAATTTTTTTCTCCAGCTTGGCCGCTTCAGCCGCATCAAATTGTTCCTGAGCTTTTTCAACCAAACTTACGATATCACCCATTCCAAGAATTCGCTGTGCCATCCTGTCGGGATAAAACACATCCAGAGTATCCATTTTTTCACCGCTGCTGCTGAATTTGATTGGCTTATTGACGGTATATTTAATAGACAGGGCAGCACCGCCTCTGGTATCACCATCCAGCTTCGTGAGTACAACCCCACTGAAATCAAGCCTTTCATTGAAGGCTGCAGCCGTATTCACCGCATCCTGCCCCGTCATACTGTCCACCACAAAAAGAATCTCCTGTGGCGCCACGGCCGATTTGATATTGGCTACTTCAGTCATCATCACTTCATCAACTGCCAAACGTCCGGCAGTATCTATAATGACAATATTTTTATTTTTTGATTTGGCCTCCTTGATGGCTTGCTGTGCTATAGCAACAGCATCTTTATTTTCTCTGTCGCTGTAAACATCCACACCAATCTGATTGCCTAGTACTTCCAATTGATCGATGGCCGCAGGGCGATAAATATCAGCAGCGACCAATAAGGGCGATTTCCCTTTTTTATTTTGTAAATAACGTGCCAGCGTTCCGCTAAAAGTTGGTTTACCGCTACCTTGTAATCCCGCAATAAGAATGACAGCAGGGTTTCCGGTAATATTGAAATCACTTTCCTTCCCGCCCATCAGTTCCGTCAATTCATCCTGTACTATTTTTACCATCTGCTGTCCGGGATTCACAGCCAATAATACTTTAGTGCCCAGGGCTTTTTCTTTGACTTTATCTGTAAATTCTTTGGCAATTTTATAGTTCACATCGGCATCCACCAACGCTCTTCGTATCTCCTTAACCGTATTGGCGATATTTAAATCCGTAATTCTTCCCTGCCCTTTGATATTTTTAAATGCGCTTTCTAACCGGTCGCTTAAATTTTGAAACATGTTTCAATTTTATAAGTGAAAATAAAATATTCTTAAATGCTAAAAGCCGTTTTAAGAATTTGCTCCTGTTCTTTTGCATGAATTTTAGAATAACCGGTTGCCGTTGCAGCAGAGGCCTGCCGGCTGATCATGTAGAAGTTGATTCCTTTGAGATTCATTTTAAGATATGTGGCAGCTCCCATATTTTGCGGCTCTTCTTGAACCCAATACCAAATGGCTTTTGCATATTTTTTATACAGTTGATCCAGTTGGTTTTGAGGTAAAGGATACAATTGCTCAATTCTGACAATAGCAACATCTGTTCTGTTTTCTTTTTGTCTTTTTTCTTCCAGATCAAAATAAATTTTACCGGAACACATCAGTACTTTTTTGACGCCATTGCTGTCTTGTACATTCGGATCATCCAGCACTTCCCTGAATCCCCCTGATGTAAATTCACTCAAATCACTGTAACTGCCGGGATGACGCAGATTGGCCTTGGGCGTAAATTCAATAAGTGGTTTTCTAAATGGCCATGTCAACTGACGACGAAGTGCATGGAAAAAATTGGATGCAGTAGTGATGTTAGTGACAATCATGTTCAACTCAGCACACTGTTGCAAATACCTTTCCATGCGGGCGCTGCTGTGTTCGGGTCCCTGACCTTCATAGCCATGTGGAAGCAACATCACCAAGCCGTTAGGTCTTTGCCATTTGGTTTCGGCAGAGGAAATAAACTGATCAACGATGATTTGTGCTCCATTGGAAAAATCGCCAAACTGCGCTTCCCAAATGGTGAGTGAGTTGGGATTGGCCATGCAATAGCCATATTCAAAACCAAGCACTGCATATTCGCTGAGCAATGAATTGTATATTCTCAGTTTCGGTTTGTCATTTGAAAAATGATTCACCCTGTTGTATTCTGTATTGCTGCGCTCATCAAACAATACTGCATGACGATGGCTGAAAGTGCCACGCATCACATCCTGTCCGCTCATTCGAACGTCCTTCCCTTCTCTTATCAGACTGGCATATGCCATCAGCTCGGCCGTTGCCCAGTCAATTTTCTGAGCATCTTCAAAAACCTTCACTTTATCATGTATGAGTTTTTCTACTTTTCTCAATGGCTTGAAATCTTCAGGCCATTTCATCAACCCCTCAAACAATTCTTTGGCCTCTTGTTCTTTGATTGCAGTATCAGGAGATTTTAAAAAATCTTCGGCAGTAGCTTTTCTTAAACTTTTCCACCACAACTCGGGCTGCTGATACTTATAAGGAAGAGGATTCTGTTTCACTTCGTCTAGGCGATCCTGTAAGTCCTTTAAGAAACGTTGCTCCATTTCCTTTGCCAGCTGCTTGGCATCGGGCTCACCATTTTCAATAAGATATTGTGTATAGACCTCCCTGGGATTGAGATGTTTTTCAATGATGGCATACAATTGAGGCTGAGTAAATTTAGGCTCATCGCCTTCATTGTGGCCATGTCTGCGGTAGCAGACCATATCAATAAAGATATCAGAATTGAATTGCTGTCTGTATTTTGTGGCAATCTCCGCTATTTTTACAACTGCCTCAGGATCGTCTCCATTCACATGAAATACGGGTGCCTGAACCATTGCCGCAATTGAAGTACAGTAATTGGCACTTCTCGCGTCATCAAAATCAGTAGTAAACCCAATCTGATTATTGATAACAAAATGAATGGTACCGCCGGTGTTGTACCCTTTCAACTGGCTCATTTGTAAAACTTCATATACAATCCCCTGGCCGGCAACAGATGCATCTCCATGGATTAAAATGGGAAGAATTTTATCATAATCACTCTGATACAGAACATCAGCCTTACTGCGTGCAAAGCCTACAACAAGAGGATTGACGGCTTCGAGATGAGAAGGATTCGGACAAAGTTTCAGATTGATTGTATTTCCTGAAACGGTTGTTACATCACTGCTGAAACCCAGATGATATTTAACATCTCCAGATCCCATGGTAGTATCGGGTATAGCGGTTCCCTCAAACTCATTGAATATCTCCTCGTATGTTTTGCCAAGGATATTGGCAAGAACATTCAAACGCCCGCGATGCGCCATACCTATCACTACTTCCTGAACACCTTTCACTGATGCGGTATTGAGTATGGCATCCAGCGCCGCAATGGTAGTTTCACCTCCCTCAAGACTAAATCTTTTTTGTCCGATGTATTTGGTATGTAAGAACTTTTCAAACATCACACCTTCATTTAGTTTTTGAAGGATGCGTTTTTTTTGCGGCAATGGGACAGACTCTTGAAATTCAGTTTCCAATGCATTCTGCAACCATGCCAGTTTTTCAGCATCGTTGATATATTGATATTCGATGCCCACGTGACGGGTGTAGCATTTTTGTAAATGAGTAAGTATATTTTTAAGGGATGCCTTCCCTAGACCTATAAATTTGCCGGCCTGAAATTCAGTTTCCATATCAGCATCTGAAAGACCAAAAAAATGCAAATCAAGATTGGGATATCGGTTTCTGCGCTCTCTGATGGGATTGGTTTTGGCAACTAGATGCCCTTTTTTCCGGTAAGCCTGTATCAGTTGATATATACCGAATTCTTTTTCTGAAAAAGACGCGCTTGTTACGGATTGCCCATTTTTAGATGCTGTAATGCCAGTTGAGCTGCTTACAGCGAAATCGAAACCTTCGAAAAATTTTCTCAAATCGGCGTCAATGCTATTAGGATCTTTTAAAAAATCATTGTAAAGATTCTCTACATAGCCCGGGTGTGCATTTGTGATATACTGAAAGTCCTTCATATTGGCTTGTGCTGAATTTTTGTATAGTCCTGACAATCAAAACGGTTTGCAAATATCGGTTGAAATCTCAAGAATAAGATAATCAAAATCATAAAAAATTGGCAGAATGACCTAAAGAAAGAAGTAATCTTTATTTAAAAAATTAGCGAAGAGATATGTTTTTTTACAGAAATTACCTACCTTTGCTCTCCAAAAAAAATCATAATGGCAAATCACGCAGCTACTAAAAAAGATGTCCGTCAAAGTGCTAAACGCAATGAACGCAATCGTTACTATAGTAAAACCACCCGTAACGCTATACGCGACATCAGAGCCTTGGAAGATAAAAAAACAGCATCTGATAAGCTGCCTGAAGTATCTTCAATGATTGATAAATTGGCCAGACGTGGTACCATCCATAAAAATAAAGCAGCCAATTTAAAAAGAAAATTAGCATTGAAAGTAAATGGATTAAAAAAATAATTTTTTAACAATATTTATACGAAGCCTGCTGAAAAGCGGGCTTTTTTTTGCATAATAATTTAGCCCACGGTTAAAACCGTGGGCTAAATTATTAAAACACATTTCCCGTTAAAAAATATGCATAAAACCCCCTATCTTTGCACCCCCGTTAAAAAACAACGGAACAATTAATTTTTTTAACCAAAAAAACAGGTAAATGAGCAACTACGAATTGATGGTGATTTTTACCCCTGTGCTTTCCGAGGAAGACTTCGTGGCTACCCGGAAAAAATACGAGGCGCTTGTTAAAGAAAACGGCGGCCAAGTTGTGCGCACGAATCCATGGGGACTGAAATCACTGGCGTATCCAATTGCCAAAAAGACCACCGGTCTTTACTGGGTATTGGAATACAGTGCGCCAACCAGCTTCAATGAAAAGTTGAAAGTTCAACTTTTACGTGACGAATCCGTTATGCGTCACATGATCACTGTTCTCGATAAATACGCCGTCGAGTACAATGCAAAAAAGAGAAGTGGCGTAAAACATTCTGAAACTTCAAAAGCGGAGGCATAATCATGGCAAAAGCAAATGAAATCAAATACCTTACTGCCATCAAAGCAGAAAAGCGTCCTAAGAAATACTGCCGCTTCAAAAAAATGGGGCTCCACTACATCGATTATAAAGATGCAGAGTTCCTAAAGAAGTTTCTAAATGAACAGGGAAAAATGTTGCCCCGTCGCATTACAGGAAACTCTTTGAAGTTTCAGCGTAAAGTAAGCCAGGCTATAAAAAAGGGCCGTCAGATGGCCATTTTGCCTTACGTTACTGATTTATTGAAATAAATATTCTCTCACCACCCTAATCCCTTACATGGGAGAAAGTCATAAAAATGATTGGGTAAAAATGCAAAAAAATGCAGGTAATATTAATACAAGATGTAAACAACCTTGGCGGTACCAATGAATTGGTCAATGTAAAAAATGGTTACGGTCGCAACTACCTCATTCCGCAGAAGCTGGCTGTTGAGGCTAGCCC
>VERM01000072.1 GCA_018882645.1 Ferruginibacter sp. | reverse complement strand
CTGCAAAATATTTCAGTGGCACAGCGATTCCCAAAAGAATAAGGTATGAGATCCCCTCTGCTAATGCGATATATCTGAAGCGTTTGATTGATTTATTTTTGGACATAAATTATTAACGATAAATATACTCCTAATAATCTATCACCTGCTCCTCCATTTCAGGCATTTCCCTCCATTCATATTGCTGGTTTCGCAATTGCGGTTCAAAGCCCGCATCTCTTATGGATTGTTGAATAGACTTAGCCGTAAACCGATGCGGCGCACCTGCAGCACTGACTACATTTTCTTCAATCATGATGCTTCCAAAATCATTGGCGCCGGCATGCAGACAAATCTGTGCAATGTTTTTGCCCACCGTCAGCCAGCTGGCTTGTATGTTTTTTATATTCGGCAACATGATTCTGCTCATGGCAATCATACGGATGTACTCCTCGGGCGTGGTGAGATTTTGTACGCCTCTGATTTTCGTCAGCAGCGTATCCACATCTTGAAATGTCCATGGTATAAATGCAAGAAAGCCTTTTGCATTTTCCGGCTTGCGGCTTTGTACTTCTCTGATTTTGACAAGATGCTCAAAACGCTCTGTAATCGCTTCCACATGGCCAAACATCATCGTTCCGGATGTGGTGATGTTTAATTTATGGGCCTCATGCATGATATCCAGCCACTCCTGTGCACCGCACTTTCCCTTGCTGATTAATCGTCTAACCCTATCCGTTAGTATTTCTGCTCCTGCTCCGGGCAGACTGTCCATACCGGCTTCCTTCAATGCCTTCAACACCTCACGATGAGTGCTTTTTTCCAGCTTGGTGATGTGAGCTATTTCAGGAGGACCAAGGGTATGAAGTTTGATATTCGGATAGAGAGACTTGAGCTCTTTAAACAAATTGACATAAAAGCTCAAACCCAATTCCGGGTGATGACCACCTTGCAATAGCAATTGATCTCCGCCATATTTGATGGTCTCTTCAATTTTTTTCTTGTAGGTCTCAATATCTGTGATGTATGCATCGGGATGTCCGGGTATGCGATAGAAGTTGCAAAATTTACAATTGGCGATACAGACATTCGTAGTATTGACATTTCTGTCTATTTGCCAGGTGACTTTACCATGAGGCACCTGCTTTTTACGCAGCTCGTTTCCCACATACATCAGCTCATTCAAAGAAGCATTTTCGAATAGGAATACCCCTTCTTCTACGGAGAGAAACTCAAAATTCAGCGCTTTTTCCAATAATTCGCTTGTATTCATGTTGAAGTGTTGCTTAAAAAATGATTTACTTACAATGGTCAACAAAATTACGAGCAATAAGTTTTAAATAGAAATGATGTAATCTGTAATTTCAAGATTCACCGCGTAAATTTGCATCATGATTCAGTTTGAAAGATTTACTTTAGATAACGGACTCCGCGTATTGGTTCATCAGGATAAAAGCACACCGATGGCTGTGGTTAATGTTATATATGATGTGGGTGCAAAAGATGAAAATCCGGAAAAAACGGGATTTGCTCACTTGTTTGAACATCTGATGTTTGGCGGCAGCAAAAATATTCCCGTTTATGATGAGCCGCTTCAAATTGCAGGGGGAGAAAACAATGCCTTCACTACAAACGACCTGACAAATTATTATTGTCAGCTTCCTGCAGAAAATATCGAAACTGCTTTCTGGCTGGAGAGCGATCGTATGCTAAGTCTGGCTTTCAGCAAGAAAAGCCTGGAAGTGCAACGCAAAGTAGTCTGCGAAGAATTCAAAGAGCATTATATCAATAAACCATACGGTGATGTATGGCATAAAATGAGAACGCTCGCTTATACCACGCATCCCTATAAATGGATGACCATAGGCGCCAGTCTCAAGCATGTTGAAGATGCCACACTGGAAGATGTAAAAGAATTTTTTTTCAAGCACTATACACCACTCAATGCAGTACTGGTAGTAGCCGGAAATGTGGATACAGATCAGATTAAATTGTTGGCAGACAAATGGTTTGGACCTATTCCTTCCGGAAATAAATATAATCGAAATCTCCCGCAGGAACCGCAGCAAACAGCTCCGCGCAAGCTTGAAGTCAAGGCTGATGTTCCTTTAGATGCATTGTATAAATGCTGGCATATCTATCCCAGAACAGACAGCCGGTATTATACGGCAGACTTGATCTCAGATATTTTAAGCGGAGGCGGCTCCTCTCGTTTGTTTCAGTCCTTGGTAAAAGAGAAAAAACTGTTTAGCAGTATCGACTGCTATCATTTTGGCAGCTCAGATGCCGGGCTAATGACGATAGAAGGAAAACTGGTAAAAGGCGTTACGATAAAAGAAGCCGAAGAGGCCGTAAATGAAGAGCTAGTTAAATTACAACGGGAAGGCATAAGCGAAGTTGAACTCGAAAAAGTTAAAAACAAAACCGAAAGCGCAATGGCGTTTGAAGACATGAGTCTGACCAATCGTGCGGCCAGTATTGCCATGTATGAATTGCTGGGAGATGCCAATCTTATCAATACTGAATTATCCCGTTATCATGGCGTTACCGCCAATCAGATTAAAGAACAAAGCTGCATTATTTTCAATGAGAACAATTGCAGCACCATGTACTATTTAAGCAACAACTCCTAATGATGAACAGAAAGATAGCGCCACAGATTAAAGATGCGATTGAATTTAATTTGAATCTCAAGCCTTATGAACATTATAAACTGGATAACGGAATATCCGTTTACGCTATCAATGCGGGTGCACAGGAAGTTTTACAGCTGGAATGGGTTTTTTACGCCGGCAATTCTTTTGAACAGAAAAAAGGCGTGGCTGCTGCAACCAATTTTCTGCTGAAAAATGGAACAAATTCACGCAATGCATTTCAACTCAACGAGGCATTTGAATATTATGGCGCTTTTTGTAACAGATCTTGTTTTAATGAAACCGCCATCTTATCATTACACAGCTTGTCGAAGCATGTTGACAAACTTTTGCCAGTAATAGAAGACATGCTTACCGAATCAGTATTTCCTTCTTCAGAGTTGGAAATATACCAGCAGAATTCAAAACAACGACTGGCGGTGAATTTGAAGAAAGCGGAGTTTGTGGCATCTAGACTGATTGACAGTTATCTATATGGAGAAAAACATCCATACGGAGTATACACCAACCCTGAAGATCTTGATCACATTTCAGTAAAAGAGTGTATACAATTTTATAACGATTATTACCTGAATGGAAAATGCATCATATTTGTTGCCGGCAATCTGCCGTCTGATCTGAAGGAACAGCTGAACACCCATTTCGGAAAATTAAAAGCAAGCAACACATTATTGGAAGTGCCCGAAATTGTTGCCAAACCTGCAACAGAAAAAAAATACCGGATACAAAATGATGTAGGTGCCGTTCAGGGCGCCATACGCATTGCAGCACCATTTCCTAACAGACAACACCCGGATTTTAAAAAAGTGGCCGTACTCAATACTTTGTTCGGTGGTTTTTTTGGATCAAGGCTGATGGGAAATATCAGAGAAGACAAAGGATATACCTATGGAATTTACAGCTATCTGCAGAACCACAAACAACAAAGTGCATGGTTAATCAGTACTGAAGCAGGAAAAGATGTTTGCGAAGCAACGATTGAAGAAGTGTATAAAGAGATGAAGCTGCTCAGAGAAAGGAAAGTGAGTGATGATGAGCTACTATTGGTACGTAACTATATGATTGGAAGTATTCTGGGAGACTTGGACGGTCCATTTCACATTATAGCCCGTTGGAAAAACATCATTTTAAACGAGTTGGAAGATGATTATTTTTACCAATCAATAAATGAAATTAAAACAATCACTCCTGACACCCTACAGGAGTTAGCCAATAAGTACCTGTGTCCGGAGAAGTTTTATGAACTTGTAGTCTATTAGGAAGTTTAAAGGTTTAAGGGTTAGGTTGAATGCTCGAAAGGAATATCTGGAACTGGTCGCAAATTGCGACCGGTTCCAGACATTAAAACATAGTACTTTTCCTCCTTTTGCCTTTACCGAATACGGAGCGGTAATGTTGGCCTCTGTGTTAAACAGTGAAAGGGCTATCCAGGCAAATATTCAAATTGTGAGGGTATTTACTGCTTTACGGGAAATTGCTCTGCTGAATAAAGACATGATTCGGAAAGTAGAAAAACTCGAGCAAAAAATCGGGATGCACGACAAAGAGATTAGCGTAATATTTGAAACGCTTAAAAAAATGCTGACTCCACCTCCACCACCTAAAAGGAATCGTATTGGTTTTATAAGGGAAGATGATTAATATAAATCTGCAAATTTGCAGATTTGGACAATATTCGGGAAATTCGCCCATGGAATTTTCACGAAGAGAACTAACCAACGAGCAGCTTGTAGATTTTTATCGGGCAATATTACTTCCCCGAATGATTGAAGAAAAAATGCTGGTTTTACTGCGCCAGGGAAAAATTTCCAAATGGTTTAGCGGTATCGGCCAGGAAGCTATTTCAGTAGGAACTACACTGGCATTGGATAATGATGAATGGGTAATGCCATTACACAGAAACCTGGGTGTATTCACTACCAGAAAAATGCCTTTGACAAAGTTATTCAAACAATGGCAGGGAGATAAAGACGGCTACAGTAAGGGTCGTGAAAGAAGTTTCCATTTTGGCAATAAGGAACATCATATCTGCGGAATGATATCACACCTCGGGCCTCAATTGGCCATTGCGGACGGTGTGGCACTGGCACATAAACTAAAACAGGAAAAAAAAGTTTCCGTGGCATTTACAGGTGACGGCGGTACAAGCGAGGGGGATTTTCATGAAGCCTTGAATACCGCTGCAGTATGGGATCTTCCTGTAATCTTCATTATAGAAAACAACGGATATGGCTTAAGTACGCCAACCAATGAACAATACAGATGCCAAAGTCTTATAGAAAAAGCTGTCGGTTACGGAATAGAAGGTGTTCAAATAGACGGGAATAATTTACTCACCGTATATGACACCATTAAAGGCGTGAGGGAATATTGTACAGAACATCAAAAGCCTTATCTGATTGAATGTATGACATTCAGAATGAGAGGCCATGAAGAAGCAAGCGGTGTAAAATACGTACCCAAAAACCTGTTTGAAGAATGGGAAAAGAAGGATCCCATAAAAAATTATGAATCCTGGCTGGTGAATGAAAATGTTCTAACGGCACAGGAAATAGTATCCATACGCGGTGAAATCAAACATCAAATAGATGAGGAAATAAGAAAAGGACTTATTACCGCTCCAATAGTGCCTGACACAAATGAAGAGCTGAATGATGTGTATGCCTCTTATAAACCTTCTCCGGAGATACTTTTTGATAACAGTAACGGACAAACGCCGTATGGTTCTACTTCAGAAAAAAAATTCATCAACGCCATCAGTGATGCGCTTGAACTTTCTTTAGAGCATCATCCGAATTTGGTTTTAATGGGACAAGACATTGCCGAATACGGCGGTGCTTTTAAAGTCACGGAAGGCTTTGTTGAGAAGTTCGGTAAAGAAAGAATCAGAAACACACCTCTTTGCGAGAGCGCCATCGTAGGAACTTCACTGGGATTGAGTTTGAAAGGATACAAGTCCATGATGGAAATGCAGTTCGCCGATTTTGTAACAGTTGGGTTCAATCAGATTGTGAATAATCTGGCAAAGATTCATTACAGGTGGGGACAAAACGCTGATGTAGTCATTCGTATGCCAACCGGCGGCGGTGTGGGTGCCGGGCCTTTTCATAGTCAGAGCAACGAAGCCTGGTTTGTGCATACACCGGGACTTAAAGTAGTTTACCCTTCTACTCCGGCAGATGCAAAGGGTTTGCTGATTGCAGCCATCAATGATCCTAATCCTGTATTGTTTTTTGAACACAAAGGATTGTACAGGAGTATCAGCGAAACTGTTCCGGATGCTTACTATGAGATAGAAATAGGGAAAGCAAAGCATGTTTGCAAAGGAGAAGATTTTTCAATTGTAACATATGGAGCAGGTGTTCACTGGGCACAGGAATATGCAAAAAAGCATCCGAATTTATCAGTCGATATTCTTGATCTCAGGACTTTATTACCGCTCGACTACGATGCGATACGCGAAGCGGTGGGCAGAACCGGCAGGGTGCTGATATTGCATGAAGACACGCTGACAGGAGGAATCGGCGGAGAGATTTCTGCGTGGATCAACGAGCACTGCTTTCATTTGCTGGATGCACCAGTGATGAGATGTGCAAGCCTGGATACTCCAATTCCTTTTAATCTTGAACTGGAGAAAAATTTTATGGCCTATTCGAGATTAGAGGAGACCGTCGGTAAATTGATACAATATTAATGAATAGCAAAACCTTGAAACATTTCATTATTAAAATCTGGATTTGAGGGTCGCCGGCAATCCGCTTTTATTGACGAGTATACTAACCCCCATTTCCCTGATATAGCTTTCAGACAAATACAGGTATCCATCTCTGTAAAAAGAGCCCCAGGAATTTTTCACTATATAAAATTTTTGATTCTTCTCATCTATCGCCATACCAATAATATGCATGATATGATCAACTGTTGTATAACCCGTTTCAAATGCTTTTTGTCTTATATCCTGAGTTATCTTTTCGGTTTTATTATTAATAATATAGCCCCTCAAAAATCCCGTTTCAAATTCGCTTCCGGAAACGTCAGTATTCAATGCTACAGAATACCCTTTTGATAAGGCCGAATCAATAGTCGAGATAAATTCATCCAAAGGAACGTTATAATAAAGACTATAGGACCAGTTGAATCTGGATTCTAAACAAAATTTATCATAATAGGGGTGATGGTTGAAGGAGGTCAACTGAATATAATCATCTTGATTTAATCCTAAATTTTTTGCCAACGATAGAGGCGTGTATTTTTTGTTATCATACGTAAACGATTTTGGAGGAATACCTATCATAATGTTTAATGTCGAATCCATTTCATTTTCCCAGTCTGTTTCGATAATATCTTCCGGATTTTTTCTCAGTGCTTTGGCATAACGCTCTAAAAGAGTATCTAATTTGGCCGAATTGATTCCGGATGGTTGTATATTAGGG
>VERM01000423.1 GCA_018882645.1 Ferruginibacter sp. | reverse complement strand
GTACAAGCCCAACACTCTGATGCGGTCGCTGCTCATGCCCTTGGCAAGATCCCGCAGGTCTGACATGGCCTTGCTGATATTCTCTTTGGTTTCCTCAATCAGCTGTGGGTTTTTTTCCGTTGATTCAGCTATTAGGTTCAATTGCATTTTAGCCAGACTGAGTAATTGACCTACATTGTCATGTATTTCCTGGCTAATGGTGTTTAGGGTTAGCTGTTGAATTTCGTTGCGGGCATTGTTAACTTCTTCGGCGATCTGAGCTTCGAGTTGTTGCCTTTCAGTCTGCATTCGATAAAGCTTCCTGAAATAAGTTATGATAATTATTAAAAATGAAACAAAAAGTAGGCCCAATAAAATGATGCCGAAAAAAAGAATTATTGTGGCCTTCTCCTGTTCCATAACATTGAGATTGAAAATACGAAACTTTGTATGAATAAAGTTGTATTATGAGTAAAAGGCCAAATTGAACCAAATTGCCATGAATCTTTTGATCTAGGTAAAAACTCAAGGTACTTAAAAAATGTCCATAACAATGAACAAACGCCAGCATAAAAAAACAATGATGCTATGAACCAAAACTCTGTTTTTTGAAATACAAAAACTGATTTCAGTTGAATAATCTCACCTATCAAATAAAATACAGTATTAATTAAAATAAATGATGAAAAGAGCAAATAATATTCTGGATTAAATTCTTCATCTAATATGCTTTTATACGTAGTAATGTAGGCAATAATCACCAGAACTGACATTACTCTATTTACCCTTTTAGGAAGAGAAGAGTCATGTAGTTGATTAAAGAAGAAATAAAGGGGAATAATCAGAAGTAAAGGAGTTAAATCATAAATCCAATTGTTAGCCCTTAACAAATCAAAGTCGGAAACAATTGTAGCTAACATTGTAGTACTCCAGTAGATTAAATAATACCCCATCACAAATTTTTTTCCAGAAAAAGAAATCTGCTTTCCTAAAAAGATGAAGACGATTAGAGGTATGCTTAATCCAATGCAATCAAAATAGTACAAGTAGTTGTGAATAGATCTGAAAAGACTAATCATTCTTTTTTTAGTATCAAATTAAATTATAATGAAAGAGGGGGCAGAATACCCCCACTTTCATTAATGCTATCTTTTCTAGAAAGGAGGCTTACATCCGGGAGGCTTAGGACAACCCAACTCTCTTCCCTCATCATCCCCAGAATCACCTAATTGTAAAGATAAGGGCTTTAAGTTACTGCGCATCGCAGTTTGCTCTGTTGACGCATCTGAACTATCAGGCGCTTGAACTTCATCCAAATCAGGGGATACGGAGACATAAATTTTCTGCTCATCACTGATTCCAAAGGAAATTCTTACATCACCCACACCTCCAGTCCTTTCTAAGACCCTCTGTAATTTTTTGCTTGAAATGGAAAAAACCATTTCTTGTACAAACTTGATTTTGTTTTCTGTTGCCATAAATTGGGATTAATGTTTGAAATAGATTTAAACAATAATATGAAAATTCACCAGCATAAAAAACAGGGTTTTTCCTGAAAAGACGACTGGTATTAACCCAAACCAAGTACGTAAAGAAGAAATTTTATATACGACTACTGCAGCCTGATTACACCATTATCGGACAACTCCCCTGCTTTTCATGTCTCTCAAAC
>VERM01000071.1 GCA_018882645.1 Ferruginibacter sp. | reverse complement strand
GAGCCGGTAATAGAAGCTTTATCAAAAAAATACTCAAAACTTTATGTCTTTTCGAAGTATAATGTAGTTTTTGAGAATTATCCCATTGGTAATGTTATTTTTAAAAATAAGTTGAATTTCACAGAGAAAGTGATAATGAATCTTGAGCGGATATTTAAAACTAGTATTTGGTTTAAAAATCTCGATGGTGCATATGAGAGGGATCCAAAATGCCATTTACTTGAAGCCTACAGACGAAAATTATCTCTTGATTTTACATTAAGATATCCCAAACTATATTTAACTCAATCTGAAAAATTGGGCAGTAAGATGGATAGAAAATATGTAGTGTTACATCTCGAATCTTTTTCCGGCAAAAACTACAGAATGGTATATGGCATAAGTTGGGAAAAAGTTGTTGAATTTTTTAATAATGCTGGATTTATGGTTTACCAGATTGGGAAAGAAAAACAGCCTATTGAAGGAACTATTTATCAATCAACAAACATCAGAGATATGATTTCATTAATTAATGGAGCTTCATTGTTTGTTGGAATCGATTCAGGTCCAAGTCATATTGCTGCAAGTATAGGAATTCCCGCGGTAATATTTTTTGGAGCAGTGAATCCTCAATTCAGACACCTCATGGAATATTTTAATGGAGAAATATTGCAGCCATATTGTGAATATGCATTTTGTTATCATGAGTCTGGTTATTTAAAAGAAGTAAGTTGTAAGTTAGTTGGAGATAATGGTATTCCTCCTTGTTCTAAGCATGATACAACTCGAGTAATTAATAAAATTGGAGTAATTTTATCTAAATAAAAATATAATGTGGAATAAACTAATTAGAAAAATAAAAAGTAAAATCGGAATACTGGAAGTTTACGTTTCTGAAACTCATAAAGTAAGAAACTTAGTTTTACCTTATTGTACAGGACATGGCTGTGACATTGGCTTTGGTGGTGATAAAATAAAGAAAACTGATTGCTTGGGTATAGATTATGCTAAGCCATATGCTAAAACTGGTCATGATAAAGTTGATATAGCTTGTGACATTTCCAACGAGAAAATTCCCGTTGATGACAATACTTTTGATTTTGTATATAGCAGTCATCTCATTGAAGATTTCGAAGATACGAATAGAATTTTAATTGAGTTTATTCGAATCCTTCAATCAGGAGGCAATTTAATACTTGTGTTCCCTGATCAACAAAAGTATGAACAACATTGTCTAAAAACCGGTCAGCCACTAAATTCACATCATGTTCATGCAGATATGGGATTAAATTTTATTAAGAACGAAATTCTAGAAGTAAAGAACATTCAGTATGATATTTTATTTGAGAGCGATTGCGAAATTGATTATAATGTTATTATCATTTTAAAAATACATAAATGGGAAGTTTAAGACGGTTTGACTTAAAAAGGATAATTAGTGAATTTAAAATTGAATATTTTTTTGAAACCGGAACTTGGAGAGGAGATGGCCTATGTTATGCCTCTCAGTTTAATTTCAAAGCACTATTTTCGTCAGAGATAATGCCTGAATTTGCGAATAGTTCATCCTTAAGATTTCAAAATGACTTAAGAGTAAATGTCATTCTAAATAATAGCATAGATGCGCTTCAATTAACTTTGCCTGATATCGATGGTAATTGTATTTTTTGGCTTGATGCTCACTATCCTGGAGCGGACGAAGGCATTAATGATTATAATGAATTTGCAGATGAAAAAATTAGGTTACCACTAGAGAAAGAGCTTGATATAATTGTTCAAAGAGTAAATAAATTTCAAGATGTCATTTTGGTAGATGACTTAAGAATTTATGAACTTGGTCGATATGATTATGGAAACATCTCAGAAAACATAATCCCCCCCAAGGTCAGGAACATTAAATTTATCGAAAGGCTTTTTTCCGAAACGCACGAAATCATGAGATCTTATAATGATGAAGGGTATGTATATTTACTACCCAAAAACAAGTTCAAAAAAAACTTTCTTGTTAGGGGATATGACTTCATTTCACTAAAATTTAGAGATAAAGTATACTAAATTATTTCTTTATTGATTTTGCTTATCATTCCAATTACTTGACTATTTGAAATTGATTTGATTTTAGTTCCACAATTTCTTATAGGTTCTGGTCGCAATCATTAAAGTGTAAGCAAAAATTATAACAGTACATGTCTTAAATAAAAATATAACGTCATTATTTTTGATATATATCTATTCTTTGAGATTTTATCCATGCCGATTTTATTTTGAAAGGAAATGATGGATTTAAGTTGCCTGGGTAAGTTTTCTAAGGGGATATAAAATTTCAATGATTCTACATTTTCAATTTTTAAATTTCTAAACAACCGCCAGTAATAATCAGTCACAAATAGATTTTTAAGATTTTTAATGCCAATTTTATTCAGTAGATAAATATTTTCTGGTATTTCAATTTCAATTTTACGGAACACTTTTTTTGTAATTTGTGTATCACTGATGCCAATGTTTATCAAAGGTTTTTTTATGATTGCGATTCCTTTTTTTTCTTTCAATACTCTTATATAAAATTCAAAATCCACTACCCATTTTAATAGAGGATCAAACCATTCTTTTCTGTTATTTTTTAGAAGTGTGGTGCTTGGGTGTCCTATAAAGTTTTTTTTGAACAGACATAATGGAGAGTATCTGAGCATTTTTTCCTCAATTTTTGAAATAACATATGTGCGTGATTGTTGCGTCTCATAGTTGATTTCGTTAAATCCTGAGCAGATAAAGTCTTTCTTATGTCTCTTGCTTGCCATATAAAACTCATAGAGGCTGTTCTCACCAGAAAAAAAGTCATCATCATGCATAATTTTTATCCACTGTCCAGTTGATTTTTCAATTGCTAAATTCCAGTTGGAAGGGGACCCGGCAGGCGGATTGTTTTTTTGATATACGACCGGAAATGTAAGTTTAAGTTCTTGTAAAAGCTGTGCTACAGCTTCATCTTTACTATCATCTGTTATAATAACTTCAAAATCTCTGAATGTTTGTGAATCTATTGAAAGGAGCAGGCGTTTTACTGATGCTGCTCGATTGTAAGATGGAATGCATATTGAGAAGTATGGCCTTTGCATCATTGCTGGTTGTGCGTTGAAATTACAAATTTTTATTTATCTATTTTTGTACTTATTTTTATTTTCTTTTACTATGTCATCCAAATACTCTATATGAAAATCGTCATCAATTGTTGGGTGCTCAGAAACAAACAGCTCGATGGAATCGGTTATTTTACAATAAATACCTTTCAGCGAATCATAAGGAATCATCCTGAAGTTACTTTTATTTTGCTTTGCGATAAAAATTTTAATGAGCCTTATTTTACAGGAGCTAATGTTGAAATAAAAAAAATATTTCCTCCCTACAGACACCCTATTTTATATGTCTTTTATTTGGAGTTCATATTGCCTTTTTATTTAAGAAAAATAAAACCGGATTTGTTTGTCTCAGCTGAGGGCTTTCTCTCATTAATGAGTAAATGCAAACAGTTGCCCGTCATCTACGATTTGAATTTTGAACATTTTCCTGAAAATTTAGCATTAAAAAACAGAATGTATTATCGTTTTTTCTTCAAACGATTTGCCAGGAAAGCTGCCAGAATTGCTACTATTTCGGAATATAGCAAAAAAGATATCATTCAGTTGTATAATATTAAAGAAAGCAATATTGATAATGTTTCTTGTGGCATAAACAGTAATTTTTATAAATTGTCTGAAGATGAAAAGTTGGCGGCAAGAAATAAATACGCTCATGGTAAACCTTATTTCTTTTTTATAGGATCTATTCACCCCAGAAAGAATGTTCAGCGTTTATTGGTAGCATTCAATCAGTTTAAGACCAAGACCGGAAGTGAATTTAAACTTATCATTGGAGGGGTTATGCGCTGGAGCAAGTCTGCTTTATTGGATGCTTACGAGTCAAGTGAGTATAAGGATGATATCATCTTTCCCGGACGCTTGTCGGATGATGAATTGAAGCATGCTCTCGGAGGCGCGTACGCGCTGACCTTTGTTCCGGTTTTTGAAGGGTTCGGGTTGCCTATTGTAGAGGCCTTCTCTGCGGAGATTCCTGTAATGACCTCGAATGCAACTTCGCTTCCGGAAGTAGCCGGAGATGCAGCTATATATGTTGATCCGTTTGATACGGATTCGATTTGCAAGGGAATGGAAACCTTATACTACAATTCCAATAACCTTTGTAATGATTTGATTGAAAAAGGAAAGACTCAAAAGAATAAATTTTCCTGGGACAGAACAGCAGGGCTGCTTTGGGAGTCTATATTAAAGGCGGTTAAATAGTTTTAAGCTGTATTTTCCACCAGTCAATTATATCTGTAAGGCTTTGATCTATATCAATATTGGGAGCCCATTTTAGTGAATTTTTTATTTTATCGGCATTGCCAATTATTACAGGGTTGTCATTTTTTCTGAAAAGTTTTTTATTCTCTTCTATTGTGATTTCTATGCCAATCAGTTTGCGCATTTTTTCCAGTACATCTTTTATTGAAATGCCATTTCCCGAACAGATGTTATAGATCTCTCCGCTGACTCCATTCTTCAGTAGTAAGTAATATGCCTTCACTACATCGCGGACATCAATAAAGTCTCTAATGATGGAATTGTCGCCGACAACAACTTTTTTCTCTAGGTCAGGGAATAAATATATTTTGGCAAGCTGTTTGGCGAACGATGAAATAACGAAAACGTCTTTTTGCCCGGGCCCTATATGATTGAAAGATCTCGTCATAACAATATCCATACCATATCCTTTATGATATATCTCAGATATCATTTCCTGTGAAACTCTTGCCACTGCATATGGACTGATTGGATTCAATTTGCATTTTTCTGTGATTGGGATATCATCTGTTGTCACAATTCCATATTCTTCACTTGAACCTATCGACAAGATTCGACATGGAATATTTTCAATCCTTAATTGTTCAACTAAATTCAGAAAAATATTGGTATTGTTTACAAAGCTTTCAAGTGGTTGTAGCCAGCTATGACCCACACTACTCACGGAGGCTAAATGCAAAAGGAAATCCGGTCTGAAATTTTTTATTATTTCGCCTACCTTGCTTTTGTCCAGTAAATCAGCCTGTTGTATAGTTAGATTCAATTCCGGAAATGAATCGGGGTCAATCATTTGTTTAGATCTGCTAATTCCTAATATAGTAAATGATTTATCGTTTAAAGTCAGGAATCTTAAAAAATGCTGTGCGACAAAACCATTGATTCCGGTGATGAGTAATTTCATTCTTCTATCATTTAGTTGTTTTGTTTTGATTGCGTTCAATAGCATTAAGGGCTTTTTGGGCAATATTTCCCCAATAGAAATGCTTGAAGAAGTCCTCGCCAATGTGTTTTGTAGTATCTGTTTTCATAATCGCTTCGGAAAATGATTTCCAATCGTTGTTGTCTACTATAACGAGTTGATTGTTGGTAATATGCTGAGGAACCCCGATAGCACCGTTTTTTGTGCTTATACATTTCATGTCATATCCCAAGGCTTCTACGAGTTTGGTTTTAATGCCACCTCCATCCATTACCGGATTGAGAAAGATGTCCGCACCATTGAAATACAGATTGATATCTTCAACAAAACCTGCATAGATTATATTTTTGTAGGAATAGGAACGGAGTTCATCCAGTTGTTCAGGTAGGTTTTTACCACAAACAATGATAGTATAATGAAAATCCTCTTTCTGAAGCAGTAATGGATTGATTTGATCTAAAATGATTTGCAAGGCATTCAGATTAGGTCTGTAATCCAGCGTGCCATTGAATAAAAGAATTTTCTTTGTACTAGGGATTGCATATAATGCTCTTAATTTTCTGCCAGCCTCTGTTTTTTCCATATCTGAAGGTGGATGCTTTTTTTCAAATCCATAGGTGATGGTCAGGCATTTTTCAGGATCAAGTTTAAATCTCATTATGGCAAAATCTCTGTCTTCATCTGAAATATAAAAATTCAGGTCTGCTATTCTGTGGGTTGTTTTTTCATACTGCCAAAGTAATCGCCACCACCATTTGCCGGTTGATTTGAAACGGATAGACTCAATGTTGTGGGAGTGAATGATGATTTTTACTTTGGTAAATAATTTCAGTAATAATGCAAGCCAGCCAAAATAGGGGTGTTCAAAAATCATATGAGAATAACCATTTCTAAGGATCAGCTTTCTTATTTTAAAAAAAAGCAACAAATTGAAATACCTTGATCTTGCATTGCTTAATACAGTGATGATTTCCTTGCCCTGAAAATCATCTACATCGTTGTTCTTTGTTGTTATCAATGTCACGGGAGCCAATGTCGAAAGATATTCATAGAATAAGGCTATCCCTTTCTGTCCGCCCATTTTAGCGGGAAAAATCCTGTAAGGAACAACCGCAGCGATGTTTATAGTATTTGGCTTTGGCAAATGAAAATCATTTTATTGAACTAAGTCAATGTATGTTTGTTCTTTTTTAAAAAAATACGTGCCAATAAGGCTACTAACAATAAAGCGGTTATCCAGCTGCATATTCTGCCTATTTTATCACCGATAAAGAAGGCCTTAGGTTCAAATTTGAATTCTATGGTATGCTCTCCTGAAGGTATATTCATGCCTCTCAGAACATAGTTGGCTTTGAAGTAATCTGCTGGCTTTCCGTCAATGTATGCCTTCCAGTCTTTATAGTAGATCTCACTGAATACGACAATTTGATTTACGGCTGTTTTGCTCTTGTATGTTATGGCATCATTATCAAAAGAATTCATGGTAATGATGGAGTTGCTGTCTCTTGTAACAAAGCTGCCGACTGCAGATTTGTATTGCTCATCAACATAGGCAATCTCCGTTGGACTGATGTGCGCTGAATCTTTGGAGTTGAAATGGAATAAAGATTTCATCTCTTCAGCCGCCCCTTTTACAAAGGATACGTTATTTACAAACCAGGCATTTCCCAGTGCGTTCGGATTTCTTTCCGCAACATTATCACCTTGTTTATTCTCGTATAGTATATATTTTGCGTTAAGCATATTTAAAACGCCATCATTCAGATTGCCGCTAAGTTGGTATGCCATGAGAT
>VERM01000070.1 GCA_018882645.1 Ferruginibacter sp. | reverse complement strand
ACACTGGAGAGGCATGTGCAGTCTTTGAGTGCCAATGCTTTGAAGCGGATAGTGCAGCTGGAGAAGAAAATGTTCAGAGCCAGGAAAAGGTCATTCGAAGCGGATATGCGTAAAATTGAAAAGATTAAAAGAAGGTTATTCCCGGGCGATAGTTTACAGGAGCGGATTGAAAATTTTTTGCCGTACTATGCCGCGCATGGCGATTTATTTATAGAGCAGATATTCGAAGCATCAGGTATTTTTGAGCAACATTTCTGCATCATTAGTGAACGCGAATAAAATTATCATTTGGAAAGAGGAACAACAATGCTGATGCCGCTGGTTCTGGCTGAGGGAGAGTAGCCTCCTTTAATCTGTATAGAAAGATCATCGCTGATGTCGAAAGTCTTTAAATGGGCGTCGACGGCTGCATCTACGACATTCAGCCCCCAAAGTGCGATGAAAAATAATGCACAATAATCCATATTTTGTCTTACCTGATTGCGAAATGCGCGGATACGTTCAGGTTGATTTCTTACACTGTAATAAGGTTGTTTGATCTGGTCATCGTTGTCAGGATTGTTGTCTGTGGCCAGAATGTAAGCTGATTTGGCATCAAGGTATTGGTTATAGTTTTGATAAAACAATACAACAGGGGTGGCTATGGCCCCATAGACCAGAGGGAGTTTCCAGTATTTTTTATTTGTGATTTGTCCCCATCCGGGCAGGATTGCCGATCGGATGATGGCTTTTTTCGGATTGTAATTAACGGGTAGGGGAATGATTTTTATTTTTTCTTTTAAATCAATGCTGTCTTTTCTCAATTGCGCCTTGCTTTGAAAAGCGATTAAAATAAATACAATAAGTAAGGATAAACGACACATTAGCTTACGTTTGCTTTCAGTTTTTCCAACAGGCTATTCAGTTGCTCTAAAGAATAGTATTCGAAAAGAATGGTACCATGGCCTTTTTTATTGTGGTTCAATTTAACCTTAGTGCCATATTGTGAGGCGATGTTGTCTTCGATTTTTTTATATTCATTTTGAACGGCAGCGGTCTTGGCGGTCGGTTTTGCGGAGGGGCCTATAGTCAGTTTCCGAACCAGTTCTTCAGTTTGTCTGACGGAAAGTCCTTTCTTTTTTATTTCAGAGAATGCAAAAAGTTGTTTATCTACCACATCCAGACTGATAATGGATCTGGCATGCGCCATAGTGATTACCCTGTTTCTGACGGCGACTTGAACATCCGGAGGAAGTTTGAGTAATCTTACATAATTGGTGACGGTGCTTCTGTCTTTACCCATTCTTTCCGAAAGCTGATCGGCCGAATAGTCCAGATCGTCCATTAGTCTTTTATAGCTTAGACCGATTTCTATTGCATTTAAATTTTCTCTTTGCAGATTCTCCAGTAATGCCAGTTCCAGTATGTTGTCATCATTAGACTGGCGAATGTATACGGGGACTTCCTTGAGTCCGGCTATTTTTGATGCTCTGTATCTTCTTTCACCGGCAATGAGCCTGTATCTTCCGTTGGGTATAGCTGATACCGTCAGCGGTTGGATGATGCCATGAATTTTTATCGAGGCAGCCAATTCGCTCAGTGCGATTTCAT
This sequence comes from Ferruginibacter sp., assembly GCA_018882645.1. Classification (GTDB taxonomy): domain Bacteria; phylum Bacteroidota; class Bacteroidia; order Chitinophagales; family Chitinophagaceae; genus Ferruginibacter. Next base: position 5,528 of record VERM01000070.1, on the reverse strand, counting down.
TAAAATCTTTTCTCGGTTGATCGGGGTTCGTATCAATTTTATCAATCGGTACAAGGGTTGTACCGGCGGCTTTTTCTATAATCTCTGATTTTAAATTGCCTGCAGTGGTTTTGAGATCTGCGTCAATATTTTGAAGCAGACTTCTGATTCCTTTTCCCAATGCGTCTTTCTTCTGTTGCATTATTGTAATATTTTTTCCTCTTGATTGATTTTAGTCAGGTTGTTCTTTTGTAAAATTTCTTTAGCGAGATTCAGATAGTTTACAGCTCCTTTACTGTCCGAATCATATAAAATGACGGGTTTACCAAAACTTGGCGATTCGCTCAATTTTGAATTCCTGTGGATGATGCTGTTGAATACGAGTTCGTCGAAATGTTTTCTGACTTCACTTACCACCTGATTGCACAGACGCAGTCTGCTGTCGTACATGGTCATCAGGATACCTTCGATTTTGAGGTCGGTATTGAGCCTGTTTTGTACAATCTTGACGGTGTTCAGCAACTTTCCCAATCCTTCAAGGGCGAAGAATTCAGTCTGTACCGGAATGACCACGCTGTCGGCTGCAGTAAGCGCATTCACTGTGATGAGACCGAGAGAAGGAGAGCAGTCGATGATGATGAAATCATATTGATCTTTGATTGGGTCAAGGATTTTTTTCAATACAGTTTCTCTGTTCGGATAATTGATCATTTCTATTTCAGCGCCTACCAGATCCATCTGGGATGGGATCAAGTCGAGATGAGAAATATCTGTTTTTAAAACAACATCTTTTGCCTCTGCCTCATTGACCATACAGTCGTAGAGGCTTTTGGTCACGTTATGTAAATCGAAGCCGACGCCTGTTGTGCTGTTCGCCTGCGGATCCGCATCCACCAAAAGTGTTTTGTATTCAAGAATAGCCAAACTTGCTGCCAGGTTTATTGCCGTGGTAGTTTTGCCTACGCCTCCTTTTTGATTTGCTACTCCTATAGTCTTAGCCATATAAAATTAATAATCTATGTGTTCAATATACACAAATTTCGTTCATTTCTCATTTAAGTTGGGATAATCTTATCAACGTATTGGGGAATGAAGCCGGTATTTTTTTATTTTTAAAGGTGTCGGGAAACAATTATCTATCCTAAATTGTTAGTTTAAAAATATTGAGTCAATTTACACTAAATTTTTATAATGATTACCATAATTTCCGGGAGTTTAAGGGTTGAAAACAATACAAAAAAAGTAGCATCGGTTTATTATGATGTACTTCAGAAAAAGAATATAGATGTGCAGTTGCTTTCGCTGGATGAGGTGAATGTTTTTGAGCGCCATGCGGATTTTATTGTAATGGAAAAACAATATTTGATTGCTGCAGATGCGTTTATTATCGTCATGCCGGAGTACAATGGATCTTATCCCGGAATTTTAAAGTTGATGATAGACAACAGTGACGTGGCAAAATGCTGGCATCATAAAAAAGTTTTACTTACCGGTGTTTCTACCGGAAGGGCAGGTAATTTGAGAGGAATGGAACATCTTTCCGGAAGTTTAATGCATATGAAAATGCTGGTTCATCCCAACAGACTCCCCATCAGTATGGTAGATAAACTGCTTGATGAAAACCAACATCTTTCAGACGCCGGCACTCTGAAAGCCATCAATAGTCAGCTGGATGAATTTTTAAAATTTTCCGGAGTAGTTTCTAATGAAATGGTTTAGGAGTTTAGATTATTTAGGTGGTTTAGTTTTTATGAAAAAACCACATTAAAATTTTTGTCTTTTTCACCGCAGAGAAATAAGAACGCAGAGGCAATAGGAAAATTACAAACCCGCGAAGCGGAACCCAAACCCCAAACAAAAAAATGCGTTCCCCATTAGGCGTCATCATCGTTCTTTCCTTTATGATTCTGTTGGATCTTTATGTTTATCAGCCAATAGGGGTTATAATGCAAACGTCTTCCAATAAAACCCAAATAATCACTTTTATTATTTATTGGGGGTTTACTTTGCTTGCAATACTCTGCTTTTTAATAATTGTGTATTCGCAGTCTTCATTCTTGGGTAAAAAAATCAGAACCTATCTTTTTGCAGTTATTGTTGGTCTGTTTATGGCAAAGATATTGGCGGCATTCTTTTTTATTATAGATGATTCCCGCCGTGCAATACAATGGATGGGTCAGAAGTTTTTTTTTCGGGTAAATGATTTGGCAGAAGTAGGTAATGATGGCGCCATCGGCCGATCCGTTTTTTTAAGCTGGCTTGGTTTGGTATCAGGTGGAACGTTGTTTGGCATTTTGCTTTATGGGTTTAAAAATAAATACAACTACCGGGTAGCTAAACAAAAATTATCTTTTAAAAATCTCCCTCAATCATTTAAAGGGATTAAAATTGTTCATATCAGTGATATACATGCCGGAAGTTTTTCTGATAAAAAAGCTGTAGAATATGGTATTCAAAAAATAAACTCCCTAAATCCCGATCTTATTTTATTTACAGGAGATTTGGTTAATGACAAGTCCACTGAAATGGACGAATATAAAGAATTGTTTGGCAGTCTGAAAGCGCCATTGGGTGTATATTCAACTCTTGGCAATCATGATTATGGTGATTATGTGCAATGGCCTATTGATGGGATTTCCAAAGAGCAAAATCTGGAGAATTTAAAAAATATTCATGCTGATATGGGCTGGCGTTTGTTGATGAATGAGCATGTGGTGATAGAAAAAGAAGGAGAAAAAATTGCGGTACTTGGTATTGAAAACTGGAGTGCAAAAGCACGATTCCCTAAACATGGCAAAATGCATTTGGCTCACAAAGGAACAGAAGAATATGCTTTCAAAATTTTACTGAGTCATGATCCCAGTCACTGGCAGGCAGAAGTAAAAGAAAAATACAAAGATGTGGATCTTATGTTGAGTGGCCATACGCACGGGATGCAGTTTGGTGTGGAGATACCCTTGCTGAAATGGAGCCCGGTACAATATGTATACAAAGAATGGTCTGGTCTTTATGAAGACGCACATCAAAAGTTATATGTAAACCGTGGGTTTGGATTTTTAGGATATCCCGGCAGGGTAGGTATCCTGCCGGAAATAACTTTGTTGGAATTGGTTTAGTTATGTCTTCTTCTTTCGTCGCTGGCCCTTCTGTATCCGCCGTCAGCTTCGTTCATTCTTACCGTTCTGTTATTGTATCGTTTGCCATCAATGGCTTTGATCATTCTTCCTGCTTCGGCTCTGTCAATTTCAACCCAGCTGTTCATTTCTCTCATGTCTATTTTACCCAGTACTTCTTTTTTCAGATTGCTTTCATCGAGTATGTATTGTAAAAAGCTGGCCTTATAAAATCCGTCTTTTGTGCCGAGGTTTACAAACAGTCTTGTAAAACCATTGTCTCTTCTATTGAAACTGCGTTCTTTGCGACCATTTAACTCTCTTTGATTTTCTGAAAATCTTGTTCTGGGTTCATTTCTTACATTGAGGTCTTCTGCATTTTCATAATATTTTAGAAAATGACTGAATTCCAGCGCTGCTACTCTTTGCAATATTTCTTCTTTGGAAACTTGTTCAAATTTTTCCAACAAGTCGGGAAGATACGTTTCATAATCTCCTTGGGAGATATCTGCCTGAATAAGTTTATCCATAAAATGGAAAAATTGTTTTCGGCAGACATCCTTGCCGCTGGGGATATCTAATTTATGGAATCTGGCATTGATGATGCGTTCGAGTTGTTTTATTTTGAATAATTCTCTGCTGTGACAAATGGAGATACATATACCGCTTTTTCCGGCTCTTGCCGTACGTCCGCTTCTGTGGGTGTATACTTCCATATCATCTGGCAATTCATAATTGATGACATGTGTGATGCCATCCACATCAATACCTCTGGCGGCAACGTCCGTTGCTATCAGCAACTGCAACGTTTTATTGCGGAACCTTCCCATTACCCTGTCGCGCTGCTGTTGTGTGAGATCGCCGTGCAATGCTTCTATTTCATATCCGTTTTTTGAAAGTCTTTCTGAGATTTCCTGCGCGTCAGCTTTGGTGCGGGTAAAAATAATACCGTACATGCCGGGATTGAAGTCGATCATCCGCTTCAGAGTTTCATAACGGGTATGAGCAGACGTAACAAAATATTGATGATCAATATTGACATTGCCACTATTTTTCTTTCCTACAGTGATTTCTTTAGGAGAGGTCATGAAATTTCTGGAAATGGCTCTCACTTCTGGCGGCATGGTAGCGCTGAACAACCAGATGCTTTCTCTGTTCACAGTGTTTTTTAGAACAAAATCAATATCATCCCGGAAGCCCATGTTGAGCATTTCATCTGCTTCATCGAGTACCACGTATTTTACTTTTTGTAAGTCAATTGCTTTTCGTTCAATCAGATCAATTAATCTTCCAGGTGTGGCTACCACAATCTGAACGCCTTGTCGGAGATTACGGATTTGCATGGTGATGGATGCTCCGCCGTAAACGGCTTCCGTGTTTACTCCTTTTATATGTTTCTTGAATGTCTGTAAATCATTGGTGATTTGCAGACAAAGTTCTCTGGTTGGGCAAACAATCAGTGCCTGTGGGAATCTGTCGGCCGGATTGATCAATTGTAAAAGTGGGAGACCGAAGGCGGCAGTTTTACCGGTTCCGGTTTGTGCCAGTCCAACAAAGTCCATAGTGCCCGATAACAAAACGGGAATGGCTTGGTCCTGAATGGGCGTGGATTAGGTAAAGCCTAACTCGGCGATAGATTGTACGATTTCGGATTTTAGTCCTAATGCTTCAAATGCATTCATTGTTTAAATTTTAAAATGAAGACCCTTCATTGCATGGCAATGAGCATGTGGTCAAAAATTTGATGGTCACATGTATTGCTACGGGCCGTTGGAGAGAGAAAAAAATCTTAAAGTGTAAGATTAGCTTAAAACTTGCTATCAACAGCAACTGAGCAGTTCATGTAATTCTCAGTTTGTATATTCGGTACAAAGGTATGTTTTTTTTTCGAGAGTTCATAATTATAGTTTAAGGGGTGCAAGAGGTTGAAGAGGTTGAAGAAGTTGAAGGCGTTGAAGAAGTTGAAGACGTTGAAGAAGTTGAAGACATTGAAGATGTTGGCACATCGCCAAATCATCATATCTCCCAATCCTCTCCCTTTCTAATTTCTTAGTTTACATTCCTTATTGGATATTTACCTGCCGTATCTTTGAAAAAAAATCAAATGGACAAAAAAGCTTCCGAATCCCTTGTACTGATGACCGAACTTGTATTGCCTAACGATACCAATACGTTTGGCAATCTGATGGGTGGACGATTGATGTACTGGATGGATATAGCAGCAGCGCTTGCCGCAATGAAGCATTGCGCCGCTCCTGTTGTCACCGCTTCAGTGGATAATATTTCTTTTGAAAGTTCAATCAAACTCGGCAATGTTGTTCATATCGAAGCGAAAGTTACCCGCTCATTCAATAGCAGCATGGAAGTGCACATCAGTGTTTGGGGCGAAGATGTGATACAGCAATACAAATACAAAAGCAATGAAGCTTATCTGAC
>VERM01000422.1 GCA_018882645.1 Ferruginibacter sp. | reverse complement strand
AAAACCCCTCCTGGATAATGCCTTGCCTGAAAATGAAAGACAAATGGAGTTATCCGTTAAAATTTTTCCATCAGGAATTTTCTGGACCGGATGAACCAAATAGGTTCAGTGCCAGTATCATTGGCTGCCTGGGAATTAAATAAGAACGATGAGTTTGTAAAACATTTGAATAAAAAATAAGTGTTGGTGTGGCGATCAACAATCGCACAGAACTTGTTGTTGGTCAGGCGACCAACAACGGCGTCCTCGCTTTCAGCGGGAGACCTCTGCTTAGACGATTGTACCCCCTACCAACTTATTCAAGAACCTAAGAAAAAGTAAAATAAGGCCTGATATCTTTTTGATTATTTAGTTGTTGCTCAAATGTTTTTTGAATGTGTATGCAATCCCTACATTCCACATAAATGGTAGAGTTCCATTGATTGACGACTGTAGCTTTTGGTTAATAGTTGACTGAAGTAAAAATGGACGATCCATAATTCCTAGAGAAGCGCTGGCAGTAAAAAATACCCCATCATCACCATCTAAAAATAAATAGAAAAAAGCCGGTGAAACAGATAATCTGAGCGAATGAGTTATCCGGATATTAGTGATGGTTGTATTCAGGTTGATAAAATGAGTCGTTTGTGGACCGCTACGCTGCAGTCCATTTCCTTGTAGATAATATAAGGAGACATTCCAGGTTGAAGAAATACGATAAGAGGGTAATAATTCCCATGCAAAGAATCTTCTGAGTCGAACCAGATCTTCTTTAACTCCATTCTGAATAAGAGTTGAAGGAAACCAATTTACAGCTGGATGTGCCCCCACTCTAAAGGAAAATCTTTTTCCCTCTATTGCATGATAACGAAACCATAGCAGAATAGACCCTTTTTCCAGTGTCGGAGTTATCCTAAATTCCGGATCAACACTAAATCTATTCTTTTTCCATGACAGCAATACAATTGCTGCAGGGTCATTAAACGAAAATGAAGGTATTATTGAAAACCCATTATTCGTAATTCCCAATGACCCGGAATACAAAGTTCTACCTTTTATACTATCCAAATTTGTTTGAGAAAATCCAGCTGTTACTGCTGTTAGCACCATATTGATTAAAAGCAAGATGATTTTGTACTTTTTCATAAGAACAAAATTGTTGCTAATCTAGCAGTCAGTTATTATATACACTACTGAATGAATTACCAATTTTACTTATTATCTCCAAGGCGCATTTCAATGCCATCATAATACACTAAATTAGAGTCATCAATGATAGACCATGCAAAAAATAATTAAAATTGATACCGTCTCCATTTACAATAAAATAAGGAGCGTGAAGACCAATCACCCTCTTATATCAGTAATTGATGCATCCAAAGCAGATAAAATACCACAGGGCAATTATCACTTCGGAGTTTACGCTATTTTCCTTAAAGAATTGAAATGTGGAGAATTGAAGTATGGAAGAGGCAGTTACGATTATCAGGAAGGAACTTTAGTATTTCTTGCCCCTGGACAAATTATAGGAGTTCCTGAAAATAACCCCAAGCCTAAAGGTTGGATACTTCTATTTCATCCGGACCTTGTTCATGGAACTTCATTGGGAAGAGAAATTAATAACTATCATTTCTTTACATATGAAGTGAACGAGGCATTGCATATCTCAGAAGATGAACGTGACT
>VERM01000069.1 GCA_018882645.1 Ferruginibacter sp. | reverse complement strand
ATGATCCTGTCCCTCATATAGGTGAGTCTGAGTTTAAAAAACAAAGCGTTAAGAAAATTTATTTTTATTTAAAACCTAATATCCAATTGTTTTCTCAATTTAGCAAAACTGCTTTTATTTCTCGTTATGGAAATCGATTAAAAACATTTGCATCAAAACTTTTACCGTATAAGAGTTATAGTTTACTGCAGAATGACGAATTAATAAAGAAGTATAAAATTGATGAAATAAAAAAAGACAAAAAAGTTATTTTATTATTCGGAAGAGTTTCGCAATATAAAGGTGTAAACATTTATCTTAAAGCAATTAAATATTTAATAGATGATTTGAAGAAACAGAATTTGTATTTTATGCTTCTTGGTAAGCCGGTGCATTCTTTTTTATTTTCGGAAGATGAAAAAAACATGATGGCAGATTTCAGAGACCATTTTCTTCATATTAACGATTATCTTGACGTTGCTGAGCTGGCGGCATTTATTAAAAAATCTGATTTAATTGTTTGTCCTTATATTGAAGCGACTCAAAGTGGAGTAATCATGACAAGTTATGGTCTTTCCAAGCCAGTAATTGCTACAAATGTAGGAGCATTTCCTGAATATGTAATATCAGAAGATTGTTTGGTGGAGCCCAATAATCATGTAAATCTCGCTTTGTCAATCTTATCTTCCACCGATTTTCCCATTGCTGAAGAATCAATGTATAACCTTGTTCGAAATAATGAATTAAATAATATCAATATAATTAACTTCACAAATGATTTGATTTATGCCTAAGCATCTATGTTTTTTATTTTCAGATATTGGTAAAGGTGGTGCTGAAAAATTTTCATTTAACTTGATTAATTATTTTATTGAATCCAATCATGACGTATCGGTTATTTCATTGGGGAAGAAAAAAAATTTCGATTATTTAAATTCTCATCAAAAAGTTCAAATTCATCATTTCACAAGAAAGTCTAAATTTGATTTTAGACCATTAAAACTAATCGATCGATTTGCTAAAGAAAATAAAGTTGATTTGTTTATTTGTATCGATCAGTTTGCACAGCTTTATTTTAATATAAGCAGAATAATTCATTGTAATAATTTACAATCAATATTATCACCACATATTACTAATCCCAGAAATTACAAAGACTTTTTGAACAATTGGTTGAGTTCAGTAACAATGAAAAGAAAATTAGATTACATTGTTTACATATCAAATAATCAAAAGATATTTATGGAAAGTAAATATCCTAAAATTAAAAAAATTAAAAATTATTTGATTCATAATGGTATAGACTTTAATAAATATAGAGTATCATCAGAAAAAAAAAATCTCAAGAAATCTCTTTTTGAATTGGATACTGTCGACTGTAAAGTTATTATTCAGGTTGCGGGATTTAGAATTGAAAAAGATCATCAAACTTCAGTTAAAGCGTTTTCAATATTGAAAAAAGACTTTCCTTTGGTCAAACTGGTTTTTTTAGGCGACGGAGACATGTCTTACATTAATGAGTTAAAAAATTCAGCCTTGGAATTAGGGTTACAAGAAGATATTTTTTTTATAGGATTTAAAAATGATGTAAGCGACTATCTCGCCGCTTCTGATTTATTCACCTTAACATCATCAAGTATTGAAACATTTTCTTTAGCTGCACTTGAAGCTTTGGCATCTGGGCTACCTCTTGTTTTAACCGATATTGGTGGAGCGAATGAAATTGTTAATTCCACAAATGGCATTCTCGTTCCTCCCAAAAACCCTGAAAAAATCGCAGAAGGTTGGTCTCTAGTGTTGAAAAATAATTATGATAGCTATGAGATTCGTAACAATGCAATGGAATTTTATCATATTGATATTATGAATAAAAAATACCTTGATTTGATAAACAATATAATCTAAATGAAAATACTTCTTGCTACATGGTCTTGGTATCCGGTTGGAGGCGATTGGACATACGTTGAAAATGTGAAACGCCTTTATGAATCTCATGGTATTGAAGTGATTCCTTTTAGTACATATAATGAAAAAAACATTTCAAGTGAATATGATCATTATTTTGTAAAAGCCTATGATTACAAGGAATTAAATAAATCCAAAGGGATTATTACTGGATTCAAAGCGCTGAAGAATTCTGTAGTCTCAGTTGAAGCTTTAAAGAAAATTGATAAACTATTAGATGAACATCAAATAGACTTCGCGCATTTACATATTATTCATCATTGGGTAACTCCAGCTATAATAAAGAAACTAAAAAAAAGAAATATTCCTGTAATCTGGACTTTACACGAGTATAAAATATTGTGTCCTGAAGGTACATTTGTTTCGAACGGAAAAGTTTGCGAAAAATGTATAAATGGTAAATTTTACAACTGTGCTCTTCAAAAATGCAAAAAAAAATCTTTTCTTGCAAGTACACTGGCTGCTATTGATGCTTATTATTACAGATTTTCAGGGGTATATAAAAAGGTTGATTTGTATTTGTGCCCTTCTGATTTTTTGAGAAAAAAATTCATTCAGTTTGGATTTCCTGAAAATAAAATGAGGCTTACAAATTATTGCTATGACATTGAATTTATAGACCAATTTTATAATAAATATTTTAATACGGGCCTTGATCTTTCCATTACACAAGTTCCATATGTTCTATATGTAGGTCGAATTGAAAAGTTGAAAGGTATAAAAACATTGATAGATGCTGTAAGGGGCACAAATATTCAATTAAAAATAGCAGGCACAGGAGCTGCATTGGTGGAAATGCAATCCTATGTAAGTGATAACGGTTTATCCAATATTGAATTTTTAGGATTTCAGAATAAAGAGAGAGTCTATGAATTAACCATCAATTCTTTATTTGTTGTTTGTCCTTCTGAATGGTACGAAAACTATCCATTTTCTGTTATTGAAAGTTTATTATTACATAAACCAGTAATTGGTTCTGATATGGGAGGAATTCCTGAGCTTATAATAGATGGAGAAACCGGATTTATTCATAAAGCAGGAGATTCCAATATGCTAAGAAATCAAATGTTGAAATTATGGACTGATCCATCCTTGGCTAAACAAATGGGAGTAAAAGCGAGAGCATTTATTGTTCAAAAAGTTAATTTTCAAACCCACTGGGAAGTTTTAAAAAAGTTAACCAAAGAAATAAATGTCCCAATGTCTTAAAAATAAAAACAACAAAATCGCCACATTCATTTATTTCAATTAATGTTATTGAACACTTGTTATAAAATTAATTTTAATACTACGCAATAACTTAAATCTTTTTTTCACTCAATTTTGAAGATTAATAGTGCGATCACATAAATTGCCCATAGTAGCTAGCTGATACCCGCCGGGAATGATTATTCAGGGCATAACATCACATAACATGTGGCAAAAATTAAAAGCTAAATAAACTAAATGAAAATCGCTATCCTAGGCACTAGAGGTATACCAAACCATTACGGAGGATTTGAACAGTTCGCTGAATATTTGTCAGTAGGATTAGTTCAAAGGGGGCATGAAGTCTTTGTTTACAATTCGCATAAACACCCGTTCCAGGATAAGGAGTTTAAAGAGGTGAAAATTATCCATTGTAAAGATCCTGAAGATAAGATTGGCACAGCCGGTCAATTCATTTATGATCTCAATTGCATCCTGGATTCAAGAAAAAGAAATTTTGATATAATACTTCAATTGGGATATACGAGCAGTTCCATTTGGTCCAGATTTTTACCTAAAAAATCTAAGATCATAACCAATATGGACGGTTTGGAATGGAAGCGTACTAAATATTCAAAAAAAGTTCAGCGATTTCTTAAATATGCAGAAAGATTGGCTGTTAAATATTCTGATCATTTAATTTCTGATTCAGTTGGAATTCAAGATTATCTTTTGAATAAATACAATATAGCCTCTACCTATATACCCTATGGTGCTAAAATATTTGATGATCCACAAGAAATATTATTAAATCAGTATTCTGTTTCTCCTTATCATTACAATTTATTGATTGCTAGATTAGAGCCGGAGAATAGTATTGAAATAATATTAAATGGCGTAGTTGAATCGGATACTGAATTGCCTTTTTTGGTAATCGGAAATCATCAGACCAAATACGGAGATTATTTAAAAACCAAATTTAGTAATTCCGATAAAATTCGTTTTGTAGGGGGCGTTTATCAACAGGAAAACCTGAACAGCTTGAGATATTTTTCAAATATTTATTTTCATGGTCATACAGTAGGAGGTACCAATCCTTCTCTATTAGAAGCAATGGCTTCATCTTGTTTGATTTGTGCAAATGATAATGTATTCAACAGATCAATACTCGGAAATGATGCATTTTATTTTACAAATGAATCAGATGTAATCAGCGCACTTCAGAATTTTAAAAAAACAAGTTTTCAAACTATAACTGAATCTAATCTTCGTAAAATCGAAAATACTTATACCTGGGATATTATTATCAATCAGTATGAATTGCTTTTTGAAAAAAATCTTTCTGTAGAAAAATAATCATCATCACTCACCTGTTTATTCTCCCTGTTTCTAAGGTTGAAATTTCTCTTCCTGCCTTTTTTTAAATGATTGAGCGACTATAATTGCTTTCGCCTTCATCAATTTCCAGGATAACCCATTCTGTGCATCATATCCGTTCTTTCCTCCGCTTCTGCAGATTTTTTAGCTGTTCCAAAATTTCTCAGGCTGTAAGTAAAAGTCAGCATAAAGTATTGTCTGATGATATTACTGCGCGTGTCTTCAATGAAAGTGTTGGTAACGTTTCTTGAAAGGTTTTGATTTTGTTTCAATAAGTCAAATACCGATATCTTCAATTCCCCCGCCTGATTTTTTAGAAATTTTTTCCCCACAGCAGCATTTAACAAATTGAAATTTTGATCAAGATTTCCGGATAGTCCTTTAAAAATCTGATTGGTTATTTCGCTTTGAATAAACCATCCATTTTTACTGGAAAGTCTAATGGATGCGTTTGTAACGTGATTGATAAATCTGTTTTTCGCAACTGTTCCTCCTGTTGTTTTTGCATCATTCAGATTCGCATTATAGGATAGCGTATAGTCAATGTATTCATTGATATTGCTGGACAATACAAATCCGGCATTGAATTGATAGTTGTCCGTTGTGGTTTTGATCGAATTGATTAAACCCGGTAATCTCGAATACACCATGCTTACATTCAGATTGAGTGTTGATTTGATAAAATTCAACGGGGAGCTATATGTAAAATAACTTCTAATCAACCTGTATCCATCCAGATTCACCGGCTTTATCAATTGTGTTCCTTTTTTCAGTATAATATTTTTCTGTAAGGCAGAATCGCCCGAAGCGATGATGCTTGAGTTTGATATGAAATCTTCAGCAGTTTGAAAAAATATGCCGGTAAAAATACTTCTGTTATTTTTTGTGTTGGTATGCATAAACCGACCACCCATGTATTGAGTAAAAGATTGTTTGAGTGAGGGATTTCCGCAGATTACCCTCAATGGATTACTGATGTTGTATACGTCCTGCAATTGATTGATGGCAGGTGTAAGGGTTGAGGTTCTGTAAAAAATTCTAAAGCTGCTGTATTTGGATATTTTTTTTCTCCAGTATCCATTGGGCAAGAAATTATAGAAACGCTGATTGGTATTCACTATAGATGGAAAAAGTCTGTCGCTGGTCAGTTTTGTTTGCTGGTAATTCGTACCTATCGCAAACTGATCATCTCTGTTTTTTGTGTAACGGTAAGTTATTCCTCCGTTTTGAGCAATGATGCTGTTGTTGAAAGTGTTTGATAAATCGGTTTCCAGAACCGTATAGGATGTGCCATCGAAAAGATAGGTTCTTTGATCTGCATCGTTTTTTTGAATGGAAGGATTGTACTCCAATTGCAATTGTCCTTTCTTACCTATCGGTTCCGTATAAGTGATGTTTCCTCCGTAGCTGTAGCCATTGCTGAGATTTAAACTGTTTTGTTGTTGGACGGAGTCCGGAAAAAAAGGCATGCCGGCCAAATCATAGAAACGATACTGGCCGTTGATGGTATTGAACCCATCATTTTTGTTGACCGAAAAATTAAATCCCATGGAAAGACTTCTTCCTTTTTTTTGAAATGAATGCCTGTAGAGCATATTATTTCGGATAGAGTAACCCTTTTTTTCAGTAATGGTATTTGCATCGGAGTTATAAACTGAATCAGCATTGTTTCTATAACTGTTGATACCCGTATATCCGGAAGCATTATTTGTTTGAAAACTTATATTGGGTATCATAAAGAAAATATCATTGGAATCCAGCTTGAATTCAATCCTTGCATTGATTCTGTGGTTATCATTTTGTGAAATAATTGTACTGTTTTGAGCGGATGCCTGTTTTTGCTGAAAAAGTAATGTTTTGGTAAACGAGATATTGTCATTGTCGCTGTTGTTAAAAAAATAACTGCCTATTACATTAATATTTTTCCCCCACTTATCTCCGTAATTTATTCCGAATGCATTGGTTTTACTGATGCCATTCGACTGCCCAACAGTAAAAGTTTCGGCCGGCTGATTGCCTGGCCCTCTGAATCCTGCGGGAGGTCCGGGTGTTTTGGCTGCAGCACTTCCCATTACACCCAGCAAATCCTGTGATCCGAAATTCTGCTGGTTGATGTTGTTGAAGCTGGCAACAATAGAAATCCTCCTGTCGTTGTTGAAGAAGCTGGCATTTCCTCCGGCTGAATACCTCTTGTCAGTTCCATATCCGGCAAATATTCTTCCGAATTGAGAATTCTTGATTCCATTTTTGGTGATGACATTGATGGCTTTTTGTGAATTGCCATCGTCTATGCCTGTCAGTTGTGCCTGATCGCTCAACCGGTCAAAGACCTGTATTTTGTCTACTACCTCTGCGGGAATGTTTCTCACGGCCGAAGTTGCATCTTCACCAAAAAATTCTTTTCCGTCAATGGTTATTTTTTTTACCTGTTCTCCCTGAGCTGTAATTGTGCCTGATTTGTCTACAGAAATTCCTGGCATTTTTTTTAACAGATCTTCGGTAGTGGCATCAATGTTTACCTTATATTGATTGGCGCTGTATTGGGAAGTATCTTCTTTTTGTGTAACAGCAGGTGATTTAGCAATCACCACTATTTCCTCCAAATTATTGTTTCTTTTTTTTAATGCAATCTTTCCTGTATTTATATCATTTCCATCCATTTCAATGGGAAGGTTAGTCTGGCTGTATCCGACCG